>NZ_BAAAJK010000010.1:66063-80277 GCF_039526905.1 Pseudonocardia kongjuensis
ACGACACGAACCCGTGCGGATCCCGACCTCGTCCGGATGGCGCGCGACCCGCTGTGGGCCGATGCGCGCGGACGTCGCGCGGCCGGTCTGCGCGAACCCCACCGGCCGAGGCCACGAGCCGACGCGACCGCCGCAGACCCGCGCGCGACCGCCCCGACCTTGCGCGGCCGCCCCGAGCCGTGCGCGACCACCTCGACCCTGCCGACCGCCCCGATCCCGAGTGAGACTTCCTCGACCACGCGCGCGACCTCCTCGGTCCAGCGCGATCCGGGGATCCCGCGCGTCCCCCGGGACCTCGCGCCCTCGGCAGCCCGCGGCCCCACCCCCACGTCCCGCCGCACCCCGCGCGAGCGACCGCGCCGACACCCACGGGCGGGTCCGGCGGAAGTGTCGGAGCCGGGTGTCAGGATGGGCAGGTGCCGTCCCGAACCTCCCCCCGCCCCGCCCGCACAGGACAGGTCCCGGAGAGTGCGGACGGGCTGGACCCCGATCAGCGGGCCGCCGTCACCGCGCCGCGCGGTCCGGTCTGCGTCCTGGCCGGCGCCGGCACCGGCAAGACCCGCACGATCACCCGGCGGATCGCGCACCTGGTCGGGCAGGGCCACGTCGCCGCGGGCCAGGTCCTCGCCGTCACCTTCACCGCGCGCGCCGCGGGGGAGCTGCGCACCCGGCTGCGCGGGCTGGACGCCCCGGGCGTGCAGGCCCGCACCTTCCACGCCGCGGCGCTGCGGCAGCTGCGCTACTTCTGGCCGCAGGTGGTCGGCGGGCAGCCGTGGCCACTGCTCGACGGCAAGTTCCGGCTGGTCGGCCAGGCCGCCGCCCGCGCCGGGGCGGGCACCGACTCGGACGCGTTGCGCGACCTGTCCTCGGAGATCGAGTGGGCCAAGTCGTCGTTGATCGCCCCGGTCGACTACCCGGCCGAGGCGGCCCGGCGCAAGCGCGACGTCCCCGGTTCCGCCGCGCAGGTCGCGCAGGTCTACGCGGGCTACGAGGAGCTCAAGAACGCCGCGCAGGCGCTCGACTTCGACGATCTGCTGCTGCACACCGCCGTCGCCCTGGAGGAGCACGCCGGGGTCGCCGAGGAGTTCCGCTCCCGCTACCGCTGCTTCGTCGTCGACGAGTACCAGGACGTCACGCCGCTGCAGCAGCGGCTGCTCGACGCCTGGCTCGGCGACCGGGACGACCTGACCGTCGTCGGCGACGCCAACCAGACGATCTACACCTTCGCCGGGGCCTCGCCGCGCTACCTGCTGGAGTTCCCGCGCCGGTTCCCCGGCGCCGCCGTCGTCCGGCTGCAGCGCGACTACCGGTCCACCCCGCAGATCGTCTCCTGCGCGAACCAGCTGATCGGCGCCGCCCGGCACCGGCCGGCCGGGTCCCGGCTGCAGTTGGTCGGGCAGCTCCCGCCCGGGCCGGATCCGGACTTCTCCGAGCACGACGACGAGCCGGCCGAGGCCGCCGCGGTCGCCGGCCGGATCCTCACCCTGCTCCGCGACGGCACGCCCGCCTCCGAGATCGCGGTGCTGTTCCGGATCAACGCCCAGTCCGAGGCGTTCGAGCAGGCGCTGTCCGACGCCGGCGTGCCCTACCAGGTGCGCGGCGGCGAGCGGTTCTTCGCCCGCCCGGAGATCCGCCGGGCGATGGTCGCGCTGCGCTCCGCCGCGCCGGAGCAGCGGCCCGGCACCGATCTGGTCGACGTGACCCGCGCCGTGCTCGGCGCCCGCGCCGGGCTCAGCGACGAGCCGCCGAAGGGCGCCACCCTGCGCGCCCAGTGGGAGTCCCTGCTGGCGCTGGTCGGCGTCGCCGAGGAGCTCGCCGCCGCCGAACCGGAGGCCGACCTGGCCCGGCTGTGCGCCGAGCTGGACACCCGCGCGGACTCCGCGCAGGCACCCGTCGTGCAGGGCGTCACGCTGGCGTCGCTGCACGCCGCGAAGGGCCTGGAGTGGGACGCGGTGTTCCTGGTCGGGCTGGCCGACGGGACCCTCCCGATCGGCCACGCCGGCGACGACGAGCACGCGATCGAGGAGGAGCGCAGGCTGTTCTACGTCGGGATCACCCGCGCCCGGCGGGTGCTGTCGATGTCCTGGTCGCTGTCCCGGGCGTCCGGGCGCGGGCCGAAGCGGCGGCGCTCCCGGTTCCTGTACGGGCTGATCCCGGACTCGCACCCGGCGTCGCGGGTGGCGGGCGAGCGTCGCCCGGGCGGCGCGCGTCCCCGCTGCCGGGTGTGCGGCACGCCGCTGTTCGGCGGCACCGCGACCAAGCTGATGCGCTGCGACGACTGCCCGTCCGACGTCGATCTCGAGCTGCTGGACCGGCTCAAGCAGTGGCGGGCCGGGGAGGCCAAGCAGCAGGACGTGCCGGCGTTCGTCGTGCTCACCGACGCGACGCTGACCGCGATCGCCGAGCAGCGTCCGGCCGATCCCGCGGCACTCGTCGGCATCCCGGGGATCGGGGCGGCCAAGCTCGACCGGTACGGCGACGCGGTGCTGGCCCTGCTCGCCGAGCGGTAGCCGGACCCCTCTTCGGTCAGCCCCTCGTGAACTTCCGGAGAGAGTTCGGGAAAACCGGTTGCACCCCTGTGCGCGGCACTTCTAGTGTCGACTGCACCGAGTGGAGCACATCACTCCACCGAGACATGCGCCGTGCGGGAGACCGCACCGCGCGGACACGCCGCAGGCACTGCGACACGGAGACATGGAGGAGGTGGCCGGGATGAACGACTTCGATCTGATCATCCGGACCGGCCCCGCCCTGCCGTGCCCGCCCGCGAGCACCGTCCCGCACCGCGTCGCGCACGCGACGCTCGGCGAGCGTTCCTGGCAGCGGACCGAGGTCGTCGGTGGCCCGTTCCGTACCCGGGAAGACGTCTACGTCCAGCCGGTCGGCAAGGCCACCGTGATCGCCATGGACTTCGGTCCGACCGTCGATGACAAGTCCACATCAGCGTCCGTTCCCGGGCGCCGAGGGGGAACCTGACCCTCAGCGCTCGCGCCGAGTCCCGATCGGGGCCGCGGAACCCACGCACACGGGTTCCACGGCCCCGATTTTTTTGTCCGCATGTCCGTCCCGAGGAAAGCAGATCTGTGCAGAACGCAGGTCCGACAACCGTCCGAGAAGTTCGATCGAGGAGGTCGATCGTGTACGTGAGATCCGCTCCGTGTGACGGCGGAGTGATCCAGGCCGAGAGCGGTGGCGGCTGTTCGTCACCCGCGGGCGGGCATCCGCCCGCCGAGGTGACCGGAGCAGCCGGGCAGTGGTCGGCACTGCCCTGCCGCAACGGCGACGCGGACCTGTGGTTCGCCGAGTCGCCGACCGAGCTGGAGCAGGCGAAGGCGCTCTGCACCGGCTGCCCGGTGCGGGACGCCTGCCTGTCCGGCGCGCTGGCCCGCGGCGAGCCGTGGGGGGTGTGGGGCGGCGAGATCTTCGACCGCGGCCGGGTGATCCCGCGCAAGCGGCCGCGAGGCCGTCCCCGCAAGGCCGACCTGGAGCGCGACCGCGCCTACGCACTGGCCGCGGGCTGCTGAGACCGACCCCGACCGGCCCCGGGCGCCGGCCGCGGGCCGCGGGCCCCGGCAGATCCCCGACAGATCCCGACAGATCCCGACAGATTCCGACGCCGACGAGGAGACGACCGAGATGAGCCACCTGATGACCGCACCGACGGTGCCCGCCGAGCGACCGATCACCCACGCCGAGCACACCGATCACCTCGTGAACCCGGAGAACGCAATGACGCTCATCCATGAAGCACTGGCGAGATCCCATCAGCAGGAGGCGCAACGGGAGGCCGCGGAGTACCGGCTGGCCCGGCGGCTGTGTGCGGCCCGGCGCTGGACCCGGCTCGCGAACTGGGTCTCCGCCCGCGCCGAGCGGGCCCGGGCCCGCGCCCGCGTGACCTGATCCCCGGAGCCACACGGCTGCGACATGCGGCCGCGACTCACGGCTGCGACACATGACACCGCCCCGCCCGGACCGGTTCCGGGCGGGGCGGTGTCGTGTTCTCCGGGCGCCGGTCAGCCCGGCGACCCGCCCGCGGCGAAGGCGCCGGCGAACTCCGGTGACGGCGGGATCTCGGTGATCACGTCGACGAGCACCCCGTCCGGCCCGGCGACGATGAAGTGCCGCTGCCCGAAGTCCTCGTCGCGCAGCTCCAGCGCCACCGGCAGACCGCCCTGCACGACCAGCCGCGTCCACTCGGCGTCGACGTCGTCCACCTCCAGGTTCACCAGCACGCCCGCCGCCGATCTCCCGCGGTACGCCTCGGGGATCGTCGGATGGTCACGGTCGAGCACCGCGATCTCGTGGCCCTCGCGTCGCAGGCTCACGTACCAGTCGGCGTCGAAGGTGATCTCGAAGCCCATCGGGCCGGTCCAGAACGCCCGCGCGGCGGCGACGTCGTCGGTGGCGAGTACGGGGTAGCAGCTGGTCAGCACGGTTCCTCCCGAGATTGACGTACCGTTGGTATGCGAAAAGCTACTGACGTACCATCGGTATGTCAACGACGGGAGACGGCATGGGCGTGCGGGCCGAGCAGCGGGAGCGGACCCGGCGGGCGCTGCTCGACGAGGCGGAGCGGCTCTTCGCGCGGGACGGCTACGGCGCGGTCGGGCTGCCGGCGGTCGTCGGCGGCGCCGGTGTCACCAAGGGCGCGCTCTACCACCAGTTCGACGGGAAGGCGGCGCTCTTCGCGGCCGTCCTGGAACGGGTGCAGGAACGGGTCGCCCAACGGGTGCTCGACGCGGCCCGCGGGCTCCCGGACGACCCGTGGCAGCAGCTGCTGGCCGGCTGCCGGGCCTTCATCGAGGCCAGCACCGGCCCGGCCGCGGCCCGGATCATGCTGGTCGACGGGCCTGCCGTGCTCGGCTGGCCGGCCTGGCGGGAGCTCGACGAGCGCACCTCCGGCCGCCATCTCGCCGCGGCGCTGCGGGCGCTGGTGCAGCACGGCGACCTGGCGCCGCAGCCGATCGAGCCGCTGGCCCGGCTGCTGTCCGGGGCGATGAACGAGCTCGCGATGTGGCTCGCCGGGCCCGGGACGACCGACGCCGACCGGGACGCGGCGCAGGCCGCGCTCGAGCGGACCCTGGCCGGGCTGCGGTCCCGGTGACGGCGCGGTCCCGGTGACGGCGCGGCCGCGGTCAGCGGCCGCGCCCCCGCCGGTCAGGAGGCCGCCGGCCCCTCGAACATCTCCGGCTGCCAGTGCTCGACGATCTCCCGCAGCCGCACCCGGGCGTCGAGCTGGCAGAGGATGCCGAGCGTCCCCATCGTCACCCGGTGCACCAGCAGGAAGCGCGGCGGCAGGTTCAGCGACCGCCCGATCGCGGCCTCCGGGCTGCGCAGGTCACCGACCCGCTCGGCCTGCGACTGGATCCAGCGCCGGCTGAAGTGGAACTCGTCGTTCTCCAGCGGCTCGGTGAACGGCGCCAGGTAGCCGAGGATCTGCTCCTGGTCGATCCGGGCGCCGTCGCGGACGAACCCGGCCGAGCGCATCAGCGTCATCAGATCGGCGCCGCGTCCCTCCAGGGCGTACTTGGTCATCGCCACCAGCTCGGGCGGCATGCCGTCCGGCATCCGGGCGACCGCGCCGAAGTCCAGCACCAGCAACCGGCCGTCGTCGAGGATGCCGAAGTTGCCCGGATGCGGGTCGGCGTGCAGCAGGTGCGTGCGGTCCGGGGCCGAGTAGTGGAACCGGGCGAGCCGCTCGCCGGCGTGGTCGCGCTCCTCCCGGGTGCCGTCCCGGATGACCGAGGACAGCCTGCGCGCCTCGACCCACTCGGTGATGACGGCCTTGGGGGCGGACCCGACCACCCGCGGGACCTTGACGTCCGGGTCGTCGGCGAAGAAGGCGGCGAACTCGCGCTGGTAGCCGGCCTCGTCGCGGTAGTCGAGCTCCTCCTCCATCCGCTCACGGAGCTCGTTGACCAGGGGTTTGATCTCCATCCCGGGGACCAGCGGCTGCAGGATCCGGCTCATCCGCCCGAGCTGGCGCAGGTCCGAGCGCAGGGCCTCCTCGGCGCCCGGGTACTGCACCTTGACGGCGACCTCGCGGCCGTCGCGCTTCCACACGGCGCGGTGCACCTGGCCGATGCTGGCCGACGCGGCCGGGATCTCGTCGAACTCGGTGAACCGGGAGCGCCAGGAGCGGCCGAACTGCTGGGTGAGCATGTGGTCGACGTCGGCCATCGGCATCGGCGGTGCCGCCGTCTGCAGCTTGGTGAGGGCCTCCCGGTACGGCTCGGCGTACTCGTCCGGCACGGCCGCCTCGAACACGGACAGTGCCTGCCCGAACTTCATCGCGCCGCCCTTGAGCTCGCCGAGCACCGCGAACAGCTGCTCGGCGCTCTTCGCGGCGAGCTGCGCCGAGATCTCGTCCCGGTCGCCACCGGTGAGCCGGCGGCCGAAGCCGGCCGCGGCCCGCCCCGCGACGCCGAGCGGGATGCCCGCGAGCTTGGCGGTACGCGATGCCGTCCGGCGGGGAATGTCGCTCACCCCACGATTGTCCACCCGGGGCGGGGCGGAGCGCACCTCGCGGTGGGTGTTGTCATGGGTGCCGTCCTGCGGATCGCCGCTGCATCGCAGGGGCAGCCGGGGCGTCCGCGGAGCGGACGGGCGGTGATCGACGCCAGGTCCGCGGCGAGTTCCAGCTCGGTCCGCCAGGACGCGGGCGGGGGGCTCCCGGCCGCCGGGCCGTCCAGCGCGGCGAGAACCTGGGCGACGGCCAGCGCGGCGGTCGCGGCGACGACGTGCGGATCGCCCGTGCGGGGCGCCGGGAGCGCGGCGGACGGGTCGCGGTCGCGGTCCCGGCACTCCGGGCAGGGGCCACCGCCGGGCAGGAGCAGTGGCCCGACCACCCCGCGTCCGTTGCGCAGCGTGACGACGAGGTGGACGGCCGGGCTGTCCGGGGCCGCGTCCCGCGCCCCGGCGAGGACCACCAGATCGGGCGGGACCCGCCCGGCCGGCCCGGACCGGACACCCGCGGCGGCGAGCAGGTCGTGCAACGCCCGGGCCCGGCGGCCGTCCCCGGCGGGGAGCCCGGCGGCGACGTCCGCGCCGTCGACCGTCCCGGTCACCCGCGGCAGCACATGGCCGACGCCGCTGCGGGCCAGCCCGGCGACGACGGCGCTGCCGAGCGCCGAGTCCCCGCGGACCTCCACCAGAGCCGATCCGCGCCGTCGCAGCATCCGGTCCCCGTCGTCCGGGTCGGCGAGCAGCCCGGCCCGCAGCAGGGCGCCGAGCAGCACCAGCAGCGCCGCGCGCCGGCCCGGCGGCAGCGCCGCCTGCAGCTCGGCGACCGTGCGGGGACCGGCACCGAGCCGGTCCAGCGTCGCCGCGACGGCGGGGGACAGATCGTCGAGCACCCGGGTCCCGGCGGGCCCGTCGCCGATCCGGCGGGTGCGTGGTCCGGTCGCCACGATGGCGTGATGCGGTGCGAGCGCCAGCCGGCGCGGGAGTTCGCTCATCGGCCCACGGTGGCGGGTCCGGCCGGGTGCGCGTGGCGGAATCCGGCCGGCGTTCGCAGAAGCACACGGGGCAGCACACGGGGTGCCGGGGCCGGTTCCGCGGCGCGGTCCGGCCGGGGGAGGACGGGACGCCGCGGCCGGCCCGTCGTCCGGAGCCGGGAACCCGGCCGGATCGGCCCGTACCGGCGGCTCACATCGGATGTCAGGTCGGCTTACTCTTGTCCCATGGCGAGCTCCCCGGTCGAGGTCCGACGCAGCGCCCGCCGGAAGCGGATGGTCAGTGCGCGCCGCGAGGGCGATCGCGTCGTCGTGTTCATCCCCGGCTGGATGTCCGCCGAGCAGGAACGCGACTGGGTCGCCGAGATGGTCAAACGGATCGAGGCCAGTGAGGCCCGGCGGCGCTCACCGGGCCGCCGCGGCGACGAGGCCCTGCTGCGCCGGGCGAACGAGCTGTCGGCGCGCTGGCTGGAGGGCCGCGCGACGCCGGTGTCGGTCCGCTGGGTCCCGACGATGCGGACCCGCTGGGCGTCCTGCACGCCCGACGACCGCACCATCCGGATCAGCGAGCGGCTCCGGGACGCCCCCGGCTGGGTCGTCGACTACGTCCTGGTGCACGAGCTCGGGCACCTGCTGTCCGCCGCGCACGACCAGGTCTTCTGGTCGTGGGTGTACCGCTACCCGCGCACCGAGCGGGCGATCGGCTACCTGGAGGGGCTCAACGCCGCCGCGTCGCTCGGGATCACCGGGGTGGACGGCGACCCGGCGACGGCCGACGCGTCCCCGGAGCCCGCCGACGACGCGCCTGCGGTCGCGCTCCAGGACCCCCCGGCGGCCGCCGCGGGCGGCTGAGCCGGACCGCTTCAGGAGTCGCGCTTCGGCCCCTCGTCGCCGTCGGACGAGCCGGACGCGTCGGAGCCGCCGGGATCATCGGACGAGCCGGACGCGTCGGAGCCGCCGGGCGGGTCCTGCTCCTTCCGCGCGTCCTCGGCCATCTGCCGCTCCAGCTCGGCGATCGGGTCGTCCGGCACCCCGCCACCGGAGCCACCGCGGACGAACGCGGCCGGGTCGTCCAGGTCGTCCGCCGACGGAATCAGGTCCGGGTGCGCCCAGACCGCGTCCCGGCCGTCGATCCCGCGCTCGTCGCGCAGCAGCTGCCACAGCTCGGACGCGGCCCGCAGCTTGCGCGGCCGCAGCTCCAGCCCGACGATCGTCGCGAACGCCTGCTCGGCCGGACCGCCCGAGGCGCGCCGGCGGCGCATCGTCTCGCGCAGCGCGCCGGCGCCGGGCAGCCGCTCGTCGAGCGCCTCCGCCACGACGGTGTCCACCCAGCCCTCGACGAGCGCGAGCAGCGTCTCCAGCCGGGCCAGCGCGGCCTTCTGCTGCGGGGTGTCCTCCGGCTCGAACATGCCGGACTGCATGGCCTCCTGGATCGACTCCGGGTTCGACGGGTCGATGCCCTGGGCGAGCTCCTCGATCCGGGAGGTGTCGACGGTGATGCCGCGGGCGTAGTCCTCGACCGCGCCGAGCAGCCGCTCGCGGAGCCAGTGCACGTGGGTGAACAGCCGCTGGTGGGCGGCCTCGCGGGCGGCCAGGTAGAGGGTCACCTCGCCGGCCGGG
The DNA here is from genome assembly GCF_039526905.1 of Pseudonocardia kongjuensis. Taxonomy (NCBI): domain Bacteria; kingdom Bacillati; phylum Actinomycetota; class Actinomycetes; order Pseudonocardiales; family Pseudonocardiaceae; genus Pseudonocardia; species Pseudonocardia kongjuensis. Next base: position 75,138 of record NZ_BAAAJK010000010.1, read on the forward strand.
CGGTCAAGGCCCTCGGTGAACCGGGCGATCGCCTCCGGCAGCAGCGCCGCGGTGCGCTCCGGGCCGACCGGGATGCCCAGCTCGGTGGAGGTGAGCACCTCCTTGCCGAGCTGTGCGAGACCCTGGCCGAGCTGGCTGCCGAACGCCATCCCGCCCATCTGGCCGAGCATCGCCAGCATCGGGCCCGCCGCGCTGCGGACCTCCTCGGGCAGGCCCTCGACCCAGGCCGCGGACAGCCGGCGCGCGACCGGGTCGCACAGCCGCTTCCAGGTGGGCATGCCCGCGCGCACCCAGTCGCTGGGTGTCCACGCCTTGACCTCGCCGCCCGCGGACGGGAACTCGGTGGCCGGGTCCAGCCACAGCTCGGCGAGCCGGACGGCCTCGGTCACGGCGGTGCGCTGGTCGTCGGTGAGCGACGACGTCGTCTGCGCGAGCTGCTGGGTGGCGAGCTGGGCGGCGAGGTCGTAGTTGACCGGCCCGCCGTCGCCGGACCCGGTGCCCGCGTGGCTGAGCATCTGGCCGAGCTGGGACAGCATCTGCCCGAGCTGGCTCATGTCGAAGTTGCCGCCCGCGCCGCCCGGCATCCCGGGCATGCCCGGCAGCCCGCCCGTGCCGAACGCCGCGAACGGGTTCTGCTGCTGGCCGGCCGGGGTGTCCCCGGACGCCGGGTGCGACCCGAAGCCGAACGGATCCGGCGGTCCCTCCTGCTCGCCGCCGGACCCGTCACCGGAGCCGGCGGAGGAGTCGGGGCCGCGCCCCTCCTCGTCCTTGTCACGGTCACGGTCGGCGGGGCCGAAGCCGAACGGGATGTCGCTCATGCGTCCCACCGTACGCGGGACGGGGTGCCCGACGCCTCCGCCCGCGGCACCGCGATCCGGTGTCGGCACAGGTCGCCGGGCCTGTTCGCGGGCGGCGAACCGGTACGGGCCGTTCCGTGCAGTGCCTACTCCGTGCCGGGCCTACTCCGTGCCGGGCCTACTCCGTGCAGGACGCCGGCGTGCCACCGGCGTCCAGCGTCTCCAGCGCGGCGACGGCCTCGTCGAGCGTGCCGACCCGGACCAGCTGCAGGCCGTCGGGGGCGTCCGCGGCGGCCTCGGCGCAGTTCGCGGCCGGGACCAGGAACGTCTCCGCGCCGACCTCCTGCGCCTTGATCATCTTGAACCGGATGCCGCTGATCGGGCCGACGTCGCCCTCGGCGTTGATGGTGCCCGTCCCGGCGACGAACCGGCCGCCGGTGAGCGGGCCCGGCGTCAGCTTGTCCACCAGCGCCAGGCTGAACATCAGCCCGGCGGACGGCCCGCCGACGTCGCCGAGGGTGATCGACAGCCGCTGCCCGTCGGCGGGCGTCGTCGCCGGGGTGATGCCGAGGAACGCGCGCTCCGGGGCCTCGGGGTGCGGCGCTGGGGTGACGGTCACCTCGCGCGGGGCGGCGCCGTCGCGGGACACCGTGAGCTCCAGCGGCTCGCCGGGGCGTGCGGTGCCGAGCGCGTCGAGCAGCGCCTGGACCGAGGCGACCGGGGCGCCGCCGACGCCGCGGATCTCGTCGCCCACCTCCAGCACCCCGGCGGAGGGGGAGTCGTCGGTGAGCGCGCCGACCGTCACCCGGGTGGGCAGCCCGAGGTGGTTGAGCGCGGCGGCCTCGGCGTTCGCGATCGAGCCGTCGAACTCCTGCTGGTTCTCGGCGGTGACCTCGTCGGTGCTGCGCCCGGGCGGGTAGAGCGAGGACCGCGGCGCGAGCCGGTGCGTCCCGGACGCCCACAGCCCGAGCGCCCGGATCGTGGTGATCCCGTCGGTGACGCCGACGGTGGTCATGTTGAGGTGCCCCTCGGTGGGGTAGGTCGGCAGCCCCTGTGCGGACACCACCGGGGTGCCGTCGACGTCGCCGAGGGTGTCGAACGTCGGGCCGGGACCCAGCGCGACGACCGGTGCGGGCAGCACCGATCCGACGACGGTGAGACCCAGCAGCACCAGCAGTGCCGTCACCCACGTCGATGATCGAAGGCCCACGCGCGCACCTTACGGTCGTGATCGGTCCGGGACGCGGCTGGGTGCCGGGCGGCCTGTCCGAACTGTCGTTTTCGTGGTGGGATGGCGGAACCGCCGGGGCTCAACCGGGAACTCACGCCGTCGCCGTAGAGTTGACAGTCGGAGAACCTGCCGTCGCTCCCCGCCGGCCGAATCTCTGCGATGTCGTACCCGAGCTGTGGAGCGTGCCCGTGTCGTCCATGCGGCCCCCTGTGGGAGCGCCGTCGCTGACCCGCCGAACCCGGATCCTGCTGGCCGCCGCGGGCGTCCTCGTAGTGCTTCTGCTCGGTGGCTCGCGGCTGCTGAACTTCTATGTCGACTACCTGTGGTTCGGTGAGGTCGGCTTCCGGAGCGTGCAGCTCACCCGGCTGTTCACCCAGATCGTGCTGTTCGGCGTCGTCGGCCTGGTGGTCGGCGGTCTGGTCGCGCTGACCCTGTGGCTGGCCTACCGGTACCGCCCGGTGTTCGTCCCGGTCTCCGGCCCGGAGGACCCGGTCGCCCGCTACCGCACGACGATCATCCAGCGGCTCCGGCTGTTCGCCGTCGGGGTGCCGGTCGCGATCGGCCTGATCGCCGGCCTGGCCGCGCCGGTGCAGTGGCAGACCGTGCAGATGTTCCTGCACGGCACGCCGTTCGGGCAGGTGGATCCGGAGTTCGGCAACGACATCGCGTTCTACGCGTTCACCCTGCCGTTCATGCGGATGGTGCTGAACTGGCTGTTCGTCGCGATCGCGCTGTGCTTCGTGCTGGCGCTGGTCACCCACTACATCTTCGGCGGCATCCGGCTGACCGGCCGGTCCGGCTTCGTCTCCACCGCCGCCCGGGCCCAGCTGGCCGTGCTGGCCGGCGTGTTCGTGCTGCTCAAGGCGGTCGCCTACTGGTTCGACCGGTACGACCTGCTGTGGTCGAACCGGAACTCGCAGACGTTCTACGGGGCGACCTACACCGACCTGAACGCGGTGCTCCCGGCGAAGCTCATCCTGCTGATCATCGCGGTGGTGTGCGCGCTGGCGTTCTTCGTCGCCGCGTTCCGGCAGAACCTGCAGATCCCGGCCGTCGCCGTGGTCATCCTGGTGATCTCGTCGATCCTGGTCGGCACGGCGTTCCCGCTGGTGCTGCAGCAGTTCGTGGTCGCACCGAACGCGAACGAGCGCGAGGCGCCATCGATCGAACGGAACATCGCGGCCACCCGGGACGCGTTCGGCATCGGCCCCGACAACGTCAACATCGTGCCCTACGCCGGGGAGTCCGAGGCGACACCGGCGCAGGTCCGGGCGGACACCGACACCATCCCGAACATCCGGCTGCTCGACCCGGGCAAGCTGAACCGGACGTTCACCCAGCTCCAGCAGCGACGGAACTTCTACGGCTTCGCGCCGAACCTGGACATCGACCGGTACACGATCGACGGCGAGACCCAGGACTACGTCGTCGCGGCCCGCGAGATGGACGCGAACGCGCTCGTCGGCAACCAGCAGGACTGGATCAACCGGCATCTCGTCTACACGCACGGCAACGGCTTCGTGGCCGCACCGGCGAACCAGGTCAACGAGGCGCTGGAGGACGCGGGCGGCCAGGGCGGCCTGCCGCTGTTCACCGTCAGCGACACCCAGACCCAGGGCCGCATCCCGGTCGACCAGCCGCGGATCTACTACGGCGAGCTGCTGGACAACCAGTACTCGATCGTCGGCGCCGAGGAGGGCACCCCGCCGCGGGAGTACGACTCCGACGAGGCGCAGTACACCTACACCGGCGCCGGCGGCGTCCCGGTCGGCGGGCTGTTCAACCGGGCCGTGTTCGCGCTGGCCTACGGCGAGCGGAACATCCTGTTCAACAGCTCGATCAACTCCGAGTCGAAGATCATGTACGTGCGGAACCCGCGGGACCGCGTGCAGGCCGTCGCCCCCTGGCTGACCCTGGACAACGACCCGTACCCGGCCGTGGTCGACGGGCGGATCCAGTGGATCGTCGACGGCTACACCACGCTGCGGGACTACCCGTACGCCGAGCGGGTCGAGCTCGGCGACGCCACCGCCGACTCGCGGCTCGGGCCGGACGGCCAGCAGCTGCCGAACGAGACGATCAGCTACCTGCGCAACTCGGTGAAGGCCACGGTCGACGCCTACGACGGCACCGTGCGGCTCTACGAGTTCGACGAGAACGACCCCGTCCTGCAGACCTGGGAGAACGCGTTCCCGGGCACCGTCACGCCGCGCTCGGAGATCAGCCCGGACCTGGAGGCGCACCTGCGCTACCCGGAGGACCAGTTCAAGGTCCAGCGGGAGCTGTTGACCCGCTACCACGTGGACAACCCCGGCGAGTTCTTCTCGACGGTGTCGTTCTGGGACGTCCCGTCCGACCCGACCGCGGCCGGCGGCACCGAGGGCGGTGCGCAGGACGCGCAGCCGCCGTACTACCTCTACGCCGGCCTGCCGAACCAGGAGGGCGCGTCGTTCCAGCTCACCAGCGCGCTGGTGAGCCTGCGCCGGCAGTTCCTCGCCTCCTACGTCTCGGCCGCCTCCGATCCGGAGAACTACGGCCAGATCACCGTGCTGCAGCTGCCCAACGAGACCCAGACGCTGGGTCCGCAGCAGGTGCAGGCCCAGTTCCTGGGCTCGCCGGAGGTCTCGCAGGAGCTGAACCTGCTCCGGCAGAACCAGACCACGATCGACTACGGCAACCTGCTCACCCTCCCGGTGGCCGGCGGGCTGCTCTACGTCGAGCCGGTCTACATCGAGCGGGCCGGGCAGGACTCGTCCTACCCGCAGCTCGCCCGCGTGCTGGTGAGCTACGGCGGCCGGGTCGGCTACAACGCCAGCCTGTCCGCGGCGCTGGACGAGGTGTTCGGTGCCGGTGCGGGTGACGCGGCGGGCGGTGCGGCGCCGACCACCGGTGAGCAGCCCGCCCAGCAGGAGCCGCCGGACCCGAACGGTGCGGAGACCCCGGCGCCGCCCGCCGCACCGACCGGTGCCCAGGCGACCGCGGCGCAGGAGATCCGGGACGCGCTGAACGACCTGCGGGCCGCCCAGCAGGCCGGTGACTTCGCCCGCCAGGGCGACGCGCTGGCCGAGCTGGACCGCGCCGTCGAGCAGTTCCAGAACTCCGGCGGCTGAAC
>NZ_BAAAJK010000010.1:80311-241701 GCF_039526905.1 Pseudonocardia kongjuensis
GCCCGCGGTGTACGGTGGGGACACAACACAGACGGAGCCACGGGGTCGAGGCCACACGGTCGACACGGCCGGTTCCGTTCGGCGCGGGGTGGAGCAGCTCGGTAGCTCGCTGGGCTCATAACCCAGAGGTCGCAGGTTCGAATCCTGCCCCCGCTACCACCACACGACGGCCCCCGGGATCTCCCGGGGGCCGTCGTCGTGTGCGGGTCGGATGCGCTCGGGCGCAACGGATCCGGTGCACGCGTGGGCCGGCGCCGGGAACCGACCCCCCTGTGCGGGCGCCGGGAGCGGCGAGGTACTGTGGGGACACAACACAGACGGAGCCACAGAGGTCGAAACGACCGGTTCCGGACGGCGCGGGGTGGAGCAGCTCGGTAGCTCGCTGGGCTCATAACCCAGAGGTCGTAGGTTCGAATCCTACCCCCGCTACCACGATACGAAGGCCCCCGGAGAGATCCGGGGGCCTTCGTCGTCTCACGGCTCGCGCGGCGCGACCTCCAGCACCCGGTAGCCCTTCTCGGAGACCAGCCGGACCGTCGGGAACCCCTGCTCGTGCTCCAGCCAGCGCTGCAGCGAGTCCGATCCCAGGTTCTTCGCCACGACCAGCCAGGCCCGCCCGTCCGGCATCAGCCGGGGCAGCCAGCGCAGCAGCAGCGCGTGCAGGGCCGGCTTCCCGGACCGGATCGGCGGGTTCGAGTAGATCCCGGCGAACGACAGGTCGGCGGGCACCTCGTCCGGCAGGCAGGCCGTCACGTTGCCCAGCCCGGCGCGCTGTGCGTTCGCCCGGGTGAGGCCCAGCGCCCGCTCGTTGAGGTCCACCGCCCACACCGGCAGCCGCCTGCGGCGCGCGGCGAGGGTGAGCGCGATCGGGCCGTAGCCGCAACCGACGTCCAGCATCGGCCCGCGGACCGGTGGCATCGGCGCCGCGTCCAGCAGCACCCGGGTGCCCCGGTCGATCCGGCCGCCGGAGAACACGCCGGTGTCGGTCGCGAGGGTCAGGTCCACGCCGTCGGCGTGCAGCCGGACCTCGCCCGGCCGGCTCGCGACCGACGGCGTGGCCGTGAAGTAGTGGTCTGCCACGCCGGTCGATGCTACGGACCCGGGGACCGGCCAGAATGGGGGCCATGACGCCCCCGAGCAGCCCGGCCGACGTCCCGATCCGCGACGAGCCGATCCGGATCGGCCAGTTCCTCAAGCTGGCGAACCTCGCCGAGGACGGCGGGCACGCCCGCGAGCTGCTCGAGTCCGGCCTGGTGACGGTGAACGGCGAGCCGGAGTACCGGCGCGGCGCTCAGCTGCGCCGCGGCGACGTGGTCGCCGTCGACGGCCGGAGCGTGCGCCCGGTGTGAGCCCTCACCAGCCGAGCCGGTGGGTGAAGTGCTCGTCGAACAGCGGGGCCATGCTCTCGGCGTAGGTCGCGGTCAGGTGGTTGTCGTCCATGTAGACGAGCACGTTCCCGATCTCGCTGGGGCAGAAGTCCGGCTCGCAGATCGCCGGGGCGGTGTCGACGAACGAGACGTTCGGCGGGACGTCCGGGAGCAGCGCGTACGGCGGCAGCGGGGCGTAGACGTCCTCGCGGGGCATCCCGCACGCCTCCGCGTGCCTGCCCTCCCGGCCGACGCACTCCGGCACGAAGAACGGCGGCCGCGGGTTGTCCCGGACGGCCACCACGGCCACGCCGGCGTCGTCCATCTTCTTCCAGGCGTCCACGAAGCCCTGCGGGGTGACCTCGGTCAGGCCGGGCCGGACCTCGCGGGTGGCGAGCGTGACGACGGCGTCCGGCTGCTGCTCGGCCAGCTCCTCGGCCACCTCGGCGTTCCACTCGGCGCAGCCGTTCTCGGCCCACTCGGACTCGGCGGTCGTCGAGAACGGGCAGGCGCCGCGGAACATGCCGATGATCTCCCAGTTCCGCTCGGCGGCGACCGGCATCAGCGACGCGACGTACTGCTGGGCGTGCGAGTCGCCGACCACCGCGATCCGCCGCTCGGCCGGTTCCGGGCCGGGCGCCGGGATGGTGCACAGGTGCACCTCGGGCCGTTCGATCGGGTCGCACAGCCAGGTCCCGCGCCGGTAGCTCCAGTCGTCACCGGCCTGCACCAGGGACGGCGCGAGGGCGACCTCCGAGCCCGGCTCCTCGCCGAGCCCGGCGTACTGCACCCCGGCGGTCAGCGCGGCCGCCCCGGGGTGGGTCGGCGACCCGATGTCGACCTCGACCGACGAGCGGGCGGCGGCCACCCCGTACCAGGCGCCGGCACCGAGCAGGACGACCAGCGCGAGCGCGCCGCCGGTGCGCAGCGCCCGCCGCACGTCCAGCGCCGCGATCGGCTGCTCGACGAACCGGTGGGTGAGCCAGGCCAGCACGAACGACGCGGCGATCACCGCGGTGCCCGCGGCCGCGCCGAGCCGGTCGGCGCCGGTGTACACCAGCGTCAGCACCAGGATCGGCCAGTGCCACAGGTACAGCGGGAACGAGATGTCGCCGATCCGGCGCAGCACCGGGCCGGACAGCAGCCGGTCCACACCCAGCGGGTGCCCCGAGCGCCCGGCGACGAGCACCATCGCCGCGGCGAGCGTCGGCCACAGCGCGGCCCAGCCGGGGAACGCCCGGTCCACCTGCAGCAGCACGCCGCAGGACACCAGCGCGACGACGCCGAACCAGCCGAGCGCGGCCCGCGCGGGCGGGGTGAGCTCCGGCCGGTCCTCGATCCGGGAGATCCACAGCGCGAGCAGGCCGCCGAGCGCGAACTCCCAGAGCCGGGTCAGCGAGTGGAAGTAGGCGAGCGGCTGGTTGACCAGCGTCAGGTACACCGAGTACGCCAGCGACGCCCCGCCGACGACGACCAGCGTGCCGGTCAGCCGGGCGTGCAGGTCGGCGCCGTCCCGCCGGGCGGCGACCGCGACACCGGCCACCAGCAGCGGCGCGACGAGGTAGAACTGGCCCTGGATGGACAGCGACCAGAAGTGCTGCACCATGCTCGCCGCGTTGTTCATCGCGGCGTAGTCGACGGCGTTGTTCGCCAGCTCCCAGTTCTGCACGAACAGCAGCGACGCGACGGTCTCCCGGACCGTGGGCAGCCACCGGCTCTCCGGGAGCAGGAACGCGCCGGCCGCGATCCCGGTGCCCAGCACCACGGTGATGGCGGGGAGCAGCCGGGACAGCTGCCGCCGCCAGGTCGCGAGCAGGTCGATCCCGCCGCGGCCGGCCGCGCGGTACAGCCCGCCGACGATGAGGAATCCGGTGATCAGGAAGAAGACGTCCACGCCGCCGGAGACGCGATCGAACCAGATGTGGTAGACGACGACCAGGAGGACCGCGAGTGCGCGCAGTCCCTGGAGCTCGGGCCGGAACCGGGACCTCGAACCGTCGCCGCTCGTGGCGGCGCCGGTGCAGGCGTGCGCTCCACCGGGGGAGGTCACGAGCGGGGAGCTCCTCTCGGCCACGGACGTTAAAGCAGATATTACTTTCCACAACGGGAAAGGCGGCCGGCAGGTTCCCCCTGCCGACCGCCGTCACAGTCGTGGCCCGGAACGACACGCCACCCCGATGGGGTGAACCGCCGGTCAGTAGCCGATGTACCCGCCGTTCGCGCCGGTCCGGCCGCCCGCCGCGAGGGTGTCGATGCCGTACCGGTCGATCATGTACCGGACACCGGCGGTGATGTTCGCGATCGGGTGGGTGATGTCCTCGTGCGCGAAGTCCGGGTGCACGTACGCCGCGAACGTCGACGGGATGACCTGCATCAGGCCCTCCGAGGGGGTGCCGCGCAGGGCGTTGGAGTCCCAGTTGTTGATCGCGTTGGGATCGCCGTTGGACTCCTTCATGATGATCCGCTTGAGCCCGGTCGCGTAGGACTGCGACAGGCCCATGTGGTCGAGCGCCTCGGCGATCCAGGCGTCCACGCCGCCCTGCGCGATCAGCTCCTGGAGCCGGGCCTGCTCGGCCTCGCGCTGGGCCTGTGCCTCGGCCGCCCGGCGGTGCTCCTCGGCGATCCGGTCGGCGATCTCGCGGGCCTTGCCCATCGAGGCGATGTCGCCGTCGTCGGCCGGGGCGGCCGCCTGCAGCGCACCGGTGGCGGCACCGGAGTGCTCGAACGAGACCGGGCTGAAGTACCCGGACGGGCTGCCGTCGGAGGTCGCCGTCGCGGACGGGATCGTCGCCGAGTACGCGGCGAGGGTCGTCGCGGTGGTCGACTCCTCGGCCTCGGCCTCGGTGGCCGTCCCGTCCAGCGTGGTCGGGACGATCGTGGCGAACGCGCCGGAGGCGAGCACGCCGAAGGCGGCGCCGGTGGCCGCTGTCGCGGTCCCGGCACGGCGGGCCGCGTGTGCGGCCCCGGGGGAGCGGACGGTGCGGGCACCGGGTGTTGCTGTCACTGCGGGATGGGTCGCCACGGGTCGGGGGAACACGCGGCGGCCACCGGGGGAGCGGTGTCCTGGCAAGGGTTGCCCTTTCACGATCAACGGACGGCACCGAGCACCGAGCGGCCGGGTCGGGGGTCCCGGGCGAGCCGGTCGGGGATTCCGGCTCCTGGCCCGCTCGTGATCGGACCGTGATGACTTGCGGATCACCGTAGAGGGGTCCGCCCGGCAGGTCCAGCCCCGGGGGTGTCGGTCGCCGCGCCGCAGGCACCGCTCACCGAGAAATCGATCTTGAGGGCGGCTGCGGGGCAACCCGGCGGACGGCCGGTCCGCACCGACGGGCGGATGTCGCCGCAGGTGGCCGGAGCGCGACGAACGGCATGATGGTGAACTGAGCTTCAGGATCGGACCGGGAGCCGGACGGTGTCGGAGGGGGTGGAGGAGATGGAGTCGGGCGATCTCCTGACGATCGGCGAGATCGTCGAGCGGAGCGGCTTCCCGCACTCGGCGCTGCGCTACTACGAGCGGGAGGGGCTGATCTCGGCGAGCCGCACCTCGGGCGGGCAGCGCCGGTACCGCCGCAGCGTGCTGCGCAGGCTGGCGTTCGTCCGGGCGGCCCGCTCGCTCGGCATCGGGCTGGACGAGGTGCGGGCCGCGCTGGACTCGCTGCCCGCCGAGCGCACGCCGACCCGCGCCGACTGGTCGCGGCTGTCGAAGGCCTGGCGGGGCAGGCTGGACGAGCAGATCGAGGCGCTGACCGCGCTGCGCGACGGCCTGGACGGCTGCATCGGCTGCGGCTGCCTGTCCATGACGACCTGCCGGCTGGTCAATCCCGACGACGCGGCGGCCGTCCAGGGCGACGGCGCGCGCCGGCTGCCGCCCGCGCTGCGCAGGCCGCCGGTGCACGGACGGTGAGCCCGGTCGCCGGGGCCTCCCGCGGGCGCGTCCGGCTGCCTAGGCTCGGTGACCGTGACGGATCTGGTGCCGGACCGCTGGCTGACCTTCGACGGCCTCGCCAACGCCCGTGACGTCGGCGGCCTCCCGCTGGCGGGCGGTGGCCGGGTGCGGCCGGGCGTGCTGCTGCGGACCGAGTCCCTGGAGGGGCTCAGTCCGGCCGACGTCGCCCGGCTGACCGGCGAGCTCGGCGTCGTGCAGGTGCTGGACCTGCGCAAGGACGAGGAGCTGCTGATCAGCGGGGCGGGCGCGCTGGCCGGTGCCGGCGTCACCGTGCACCGGCTCAGCTTCATCCCGGACGCCGGGCGCGGCCTGCCCGAGATCGGTGACGACGCCGATCCGATGGTCGGTCACTACCTGGCCTACCTCGGCGACCGGGGCGCGAACGTGGTGACCGGCGTCCGCCGGATCGCCGAGCGGGAGACCGGCGCGACCGTGGTGCACTGCGCGGCCGGGAAGGACCGGACCGGCGTGCTCGTCGCGCTGGTGTGCTCGGCGGTCGGCGTCCCGCGGGAGGAGGTGGTCGCCGACTACGCGCTCTCGGCGACCCGGATCGACGCGCTGTTCCGGCGCTGGACGACCGCCGCCGGGCAGCCGATGCCGGCCCCCGAGGAGATCGACCGGCACCGGCCGCGGGCCGAGGTGATGCAGACCTTCCTGCAGTTGCTCGACGAGCGGTACGACGGCCCCGTCGGCTGGCTGCACGAGCACGGCCTGACCGAGGGCGAGCTGGCCACGCTCCGTTCCCGCCTTCGTGACGAGAACGCTGTCTGAGCTGCCGGTTCAGGGCACCAGCACGACCTTCCCCCGGGTCCGCCGGGCCTCCAGGTCGGCGTGCGCGCGGGCCGCGTCGGCCAGCCGGTAGCGGCTCACCACCGGTGACCACCGGCCGTCGGCGAGCCGGGCGAGCGCCCGCTCCTCGAGCCGGCGCAGTCCCAGGGCGAGGACCGGCGGCCCGAGCGCCACGGTCACGGTGAGCGCCCGCTCCCACAGCTCGTCGGCCCGGAACGGCGTCGGGGTGCCCGCCGACCAGCCGTGCAGCAGCACCCGGCCGCCGGGGGCCAGCAGCTCGAACGCGCCGCGGCCGGCGTCGCCGCCGACGCCGTCGAACACCAGATCGACGCCGCGGCCCCCGGTGTGCCCGCGGGCGGCGCCGGTCCAGCCGGGCCGGTCGTAGGCCAGCGGGACCACCCCGTCCGGCAGCGGTCCGTTCAGCCGGCCGGAGCCGGCCGCGGCGAGCACCGTCACGCCGTCGGCGGCCAGCGCCTGCACCAGCAGCGTCCCGATCCCGCCGGCCGCGGAGGTCACCAGCGCGGTCTCCCCGGCCCGCGGCCGGGCCAGCTCCAGCAGGCCCTCGGTCATCCGCCCGGTGCCGAGCACGGCCACCGCCGCCGCGGCGTCGACACCGGCCGGCAGCCGGTGCAGGTCGCCGGCCGCGGCGACCGCGACCGCGGCGTACCCGCCGGACCCGCCCGGGCCGAGATGGCTGCTGACCCGGGCGCCGAGCAGGCCCGGATCGACGCCCGGCCCGATCGCGTCGACGACGCCGGCGACCTCCCGGCCGGGGACGGTGGGCAGGGCGGGCGCCGGGAACGGTCCCCGGTCGCCACCGGCACGCAGCGTGGTGTCCACCAGGTGCACCCCGGCCGCCTCGACCCGGATGCGCACCCGGTCCGGGCCGGGCTCGGGATCGGGGACCTCGCGCGGGACGAGGACCTCGGGTCCTCCGTGGTCGTGCTGGACGATGGCGAGCATGCGGACCTCCGGCCGTCGCGGGCTGACCGGAGGAGCGTGCGACCTGAAGCCGACGTCAGGTCAAGGGATCAGGGCAGTTCCTCGATCGGGACCAGCGGGTCCAGCTTGCGCAGGGTCCCCGGGTCGCCGGTGACCGCGGGCCAGCCGCGCCGGCGGGCGGCCGAGACGACCTGGCCGGTGGCGATGTCGTCCAGCCCCTGGGAGGCGAGCAGCAGGCCGGCCTCCTGCGCGCTCTCCGGGGAGAGGTCGTGGATCACCGTGTTCGGCAGGCCGAGCAGGACCTGCAGCGCCGCGTGGTGCTCGGCGTCGACCATCGACCAGGCGCGGCCGAGGGCGGTGCTGGGCACCGCGAGCACGATGCCCTCCTCGACGGCGGCCCAGACGAGGGCCCGCATGTAGACGGGGCGACCGGTCGCGAAGGCCGCCAGAGCCGAGGCATCGAGAACTCGTCCGCCGATCATCGCGCGGCTCAGCCGACGGCCACGGGCGGGATCGGGCGCAGCGAACGCCGCGCCGCATCCAGCTCATCGGCCGGCGGCGGGCCGCCGTAGAGGCTCGCCAGTGTGGCCAGGGACCGGTCCCGGTCCTGCCGGGCCTGGACCGCCTCCGCCACGTAGGCGGACAGGCTCGCTGCTGATCCGCGGGACACCGCGTCCCGCGCTTCCGCTACCAGCTCGGCCGGCAGCGTGACCGTCACCCGCTCGCTGCGCATACCGGAATGGTACTCGCTGCATACCGGACCGGCCATGGCGGCACGCCGGGGTGGCAGGTTACCGGCGGGTATGCAAGATTGCGGCGAGGGACAGCGGCGACTCAACGCAGAACGGGTGCGACACATGGACCTGACCTTCACCCCCGCCGAGGAGGAGTTCCGCAGCGAGCTGCGCTCCTGGCTCTCGGCGCACATCCCGCAGGAGTGGACCCGGCCCGGCTTCTGGGAGTCCCTCGGCGACGACGAGAGCTTCCGGCTGCGCCGCGACTGGGAGCGGGACAAGGCCGACGCGGGCTTCGCCGGGATCCAGTGGCCGACCGAGTACGGCGGCCGCGGCGGCACCCCCGGCATGAAGGCGATCTACGACGAGGAGACCGTCCGCGCGCACGCCCCGCGCACCGTCAACCCGCTCGGGCTGGCGTTCCTCGCGCCGACCGTGATGGCGATCGGCACCGACGCGCAGAAGAAGGAGATCATCGGCCCGCTGCTGCGCAACGAGGTGATCTGGTGCCAGGGCTTCTCCGAGCCGGGCGCCGGGTCCGACCTGGCGGCACTGTCGACACGGGGCGTCCGGGACGGCGACGGCAGCAGTGACGACTTCGTCGTCAACGGGCAGAAGGTCTGGACCACCAACGCCGTGCACGGCGACAAGATCTTCACCCTGGTCCGCACCGAGCCCGGATCGGCCAAGCACCGCGGCATCAGCATGCTGCTGATCGACATGGACCAGCCCGGCGTCACCGCGCGCCCGCTCAAGCAGATGAGCGGGGCCAGCGAGTTCGGCGAGGTCTTCTTCGACGACGCCCGGGTCCCGGCCACCGACTGCCTCGGCGAGATCGGCGACGGCTGGCGGACCGCGATGCTGCTGCTCTCCTTCGAGCGCGGCGCGTCCGGCATCTCCCAGTACACCGAGTTCCGCAGGCAGTACGACGAGATCGTCGCGGTCGCCCGCACCCTCGGCCGGGACACCGATCCGGTGGTCCGCAACGAGCTCGCCAGGGTGCTCACCGAGCTGGAGTGCCTGCGGCTGCACTCGATGCACGTGCTCACCCAGGTCGAGCAGGGCCGCGATCTCGGCTTCGAGGCGTCGATGACCAAGCTGCAGTGGTCGGAGACGTTCCAGGACCTCTGGGAGGTCTACGACCAGATCCTCGGCGCCGACGCCACCCTCGACACCCTGGGCGGGTGGGACGGCGGCCCGGCGACCGACCTGCGGGCGATGCACGCCCAGGCCATGTGGTCCCGTTCGGTCACCATCTGGGGCGGCTCGTCCCAGGTCCAGCGCAACGTCACCGCCGAGCGCGTGCTCGGCCTGCCGCGGTAGAGGGGTCACCGTGTACTTCGCACTCACCGACACCCAGCGCGAGTTCGACCGGGCCGTGCGCGACTACCTGGCGCAGCGGTTCGACCTGGCCGCCGTCCGCGAGGTGGTGGACGCCGGCACAGCCGGTACCGCCGGCACCGCCGGCCCTGCTGGCACAGCCGGCACCGCCGACCCTGCTGACACAGCCGGCAACCCGGCGTCGCTGTGGGCCGCCGCCGGCGAGCAGGGCTGGCTGGCCGTCACCGTCCCCGAGGAGCACGACGGTCTCGGGCTCGGCCTGGTCGAGGCCCAGGTGATCGCCCGGGCGCTCGGCGCCGGGGTGGCGCCCGGGCCGTGGCGGGGCACCGTGCTCGCCGCCGAGGCGATCCGGCTGGCCGGCTCCGACGAGCAGCGCGCGGCCTGGTTGCCGCGGCTGGCGGCCGGGGAGGCGGTCGGGGCGTTCGCGTCCCGCGGCTCCGCCGCCGGCGGCCTGCCCGCCGTCGAGTACGGCGCGATCGCCGACGTCGTGGTCGCCCCCGCCGAGGACGGCGTGCCCGGCCTGGTGCTCCTCACCGGCGCCTCGGCCACACCGGTCGGCTCCTACGACGGCACCACCCGGCTGGCCACCCTGACCGGCGGCCGCACCGAGCCGCTGCCGGGGGCCGGCATCGACGTCGCCCGCGACCTGGCGGACCGGGCGACCGTGCTGGTGGCCGCCGACCTGGTCGGCGTCGCGCGCGAGGCGCTGGACCGGACCGTCGCCTACGACCGGGAGCGCGAACAGTTCGGCGTGCCGGTCGGCTCCTTCCAGGCGATCAAGCACGCGCTGGCCGACCTGCACGTCGGTGTGACGATGGCCGAGCACGCCGCGCTGTACGCCTCGTACGCGGTGCAGGAGGGGCTCGACGGTGCCGATCTCGCCGTCGCCGTCGCGAAGGCCAAGGCCAACGACGTCGCGCTGCAGGCGACCGCGGCGATGATCCAGTACCACGGCGGGATCGGCTACACCTGGGAGCACGAGGCGCACTTCTTCTACAAGCGCGCCCGCCGGCTGGCCGGGCAGTGGGGCGATCTCGCGGTCACCCGCGAGCGGATCGCGGCGCTCACGATCTGACGCCGCCGGCACCCGGCCCGTCGACAGTGGACCGGGTTCGGCGGTTCGCGCCCGGTGTCCGAAATCGACCCCGGCGAACGGCGGCACCGGCTGGGCCGGAGGGACCGCCGCCCCCGGATCGGGTGCAACGTGGACTCGCGGAGCGGCCCGGTCCGTGGGACCGTCGATGTCATGGCCCCTGTCACACCGGTCAACGCGACCGCCGCCGCACTGCTCGGACTGCTGCACGGCGGCCCGATGACCGGCGGGCAGCTGGTCACCGCCGCCGGCGAGCGGTTCGGGCTGTTCTTCTCGGTGACCCGCAGCCAGGTCTACCGGGAGCTGCCCGCGCTCACCGAGGAGGGACTGCTCCGGCTGGGCAAGCAGGGCCCGCGGGCGAGCCAGCAGTACGTCGTCACCGCGGCGGGCAAGCGGGCGTTCAAGGCGTGGCTGGCCGCCGGCGGCGACGCCGACGCGGTCCGCAGCCCGCTGGTGCTGCGGCTGCTGCACGCCGGGTCGCTCACCGTGAAGCAGCGCACCGAGCTGCTGCGCGCCGCCCGCGAGGCCTACACCGAGCGGCTCGCCGAGGCGCGCGCCGCCGCGAAGGCCACCACCGACCCGTACGGCAGGCCGGTCGCGGACTTCGCGGTCGCCCACACCCGCGCGATGATCAAGCTGATCGACGCGGTGCCCGAGGACTGAGCGGCCCCGCACGCCGCGTACCCTCGGTCGGCGTGAACCCCGACGTCCAGGCCGACCTGAAGGACCTCGACACCACGCTGTCCAGCATCGAGGCCGTCGCCGACGTGCCCGCGCTCCGGCAGGAGATCGAGGAGCTGTCCGAGCAGGCGGGCCGGCCGGACCTCTGGGACGACGTCGACGCCGCCCAGAAGATCACCAGTCGGCTCGCGCACGCCCAGGGCGAGCTGCGCAGGCTCGACGACCTGCGCCGCAGGCTCGACGACCTCCCGGTGCTCTACGAGCTCGCCGAGGACGAGGGCGACGCCGCCGCGATCGCCGACGCCGACGCCGACCGGGCCCGGCTGCGGTCCGAGATCGCCTCGCTGGAGGTCCGGACCCTGCTGTCCGGCGAGTACGACCAGCGCGAGGCGCTGGTGACCATCCGCGCCGAGGCCGGCGGGGTGGACGCCGCCGACTTCGCCGAGATGCTGCTCCGCATGTACCTGCGCTGGGCCGAGCGGCACGGCTACGGCACCGACGTCTACGACACCTCCTACGCCGAGGAGGCCGGCATCAAGTCGGCCACCTTCGCGGTGCACACGCCGTACGCGTTCGGCACGCTCTCGGTCGAGGCGGGCACCCACCGGCTGGTCCGGATCTCGCCGTTCGACAACCAGGGCCGCCGGCAGACCTCGTTCGCCGGGGTCGAGGTGGCCCCGGTCGTCGAGGTCACCGACCACGTCGAGATCGACGAGAAGGACCTGCGGGTCGACGTGTTCCGCGCGTCCGGGCCGGGCGGCCAGGGCGTCAACACCACCGACTCCGCGGTCCGGCTCACCCACATCCCGACCGGGATCGTGGTGGCCTGCCAGAACGAGCGCTCGCAGCTGCAGAACAAGGCGTCGGCGATGACGGTGCTGCAGGCCAAGCTGCTGGAGCGGCGCCGGCAGGAGGAGCGCGAGCTGCGCGACTCGTTCAAGGACGCCGGCTCGTCCTGGGGCAACCAGATGCGCAACTACGTGCTGCACCCCTACCAGCTGGTGAAGGACCTGCGCACCGAGCACGAGGAGGGCAACCCCTCCCAGGTGCTCGACGGCGAGATCGACCAGTTCATCGAGGCCGGCATCCGCTGGCGCCGTCAGCAGGCCGACGCGTCGTGAGCCGCGGTTCCCGGGCGTCGCTCGCCGTCCGCTGCGCGGTGCCCGCCGTGCTGGTCCTGCTGCTCGCCGGCTGCACCGGCGGTGCCCCCGGCGCGGAGCAGGACCCGCCGCCGCCCACCCCGCAGGAGATCGTGACGGCGGCCGGGACGGCGCTCGCCGAGGCCGGGACGGCGCGGGTGGCGGTCACCCTGGACGGGCCGACCGGTCCGCTGAGCGGCGGCGGCCCGGTCCGCTTCGACCCGTTCGCCGCGGACCTGACGGTCGCGCTCGGCACCCGCGGTGCGCACGTCCGGGTGCTCGACGACGACGCCTGGCTCCGGCTCGGCGGTGCCGAGCAGTGGCAGCCGGTCTCCACCGGGCTGCTGCCGGTCGGCGCGCTGACCGGGGCGCTGCACGCCACGTCCGGCCTGCGCGAGGTCACCGAGCAGGGCCCGGCCGAGGTGGACGGCGTCCCGGCGCTGCACTACACCGGCACCGTGGACCTGGCCGCGGCCCGGGACGCCGCGCCCGGCCCGGCCGAGGCGACCCGGCTCGACGAGCTCGCCGGGCTGGTCTCGCCGCGTCCCGGGTTCGACGCCTGGCTGGGCGCCCCCGGCACCCCCGACGAGGGCCGGCTGCTGCGGCTGCAGCTGGTGCCGGCCGAGGCCGCCACCGGCGCGATCACCCTGACGTTCGCCGAGCCCGGCCTGCCGGTCGACGTCACCGCACCCTGATCCCCGCGTGTCGTCACCGCTCGTGCACAGCGGGCGGCGGTACCGTCCCGCTCCGTGATCGAGCTGCAGGACGTCACCAAGCGCTATCCGGCGTCCGGGCGTCCGGCGCTGGACCGGATCTCGCTGACCGTCGGTGCCGGTGAGTTCGCGTTCCTGATCGGGCCGTCCGGATCCGGCAAGTCGACCCTGCTGCGGTTGCTGCTGCGGGAGGACGTGCCGACCTCGGGGACCATCCGGGTCGACGGCCGCGACGTCGCGCGGCTCCCGCGGCGCAAGGTGCCCGGGCTGCGCCAGCGGATCGGCTGCGTCTTCCAGGACTTCCGGCTGCTGCCCAAGCGCACCGTGGCGGGCAACGTCGCGTTCGCGCTGGAGGTGCTGGGGCGCAGGCCCGCCGAGATCCGGGCCGCGGTCCCCGAGCTGCTGGAGATGGTCGGGCTGCAGGGCAAGGCCGAGCGGATGCCGCACGAGCTGTCCGGCGGCGAGCAGCAGCGGGTGGCGATCGCCAGGGCGTCGGTGAACCGGCCGCCGCTGCTGCTCGCCGACGAGCCCACCGGCAATCTCGACCCGGACACCAGCCGGGAGATCATGCAGGTGCTGGAGCGGATCAACCGCGGCGGGACGACGGTGCTGATGGCCACCCACGACGACTCCATCGTGGACGCGATGCGCCGCCGGGTGATCGAGCTGTCCGACGGGACGGTGCTGCGCGACGAGTCCCGCGCCGTGTACGGGGCGGGCCGGTAGTGCGCCCCGCCCTGCTCACCCGCGAGGTCTCCGCCGGCCTGCGCCGGAACGTCACGATGACCGTCGCGATGGTGCTGACCACCGCGGTCACCCTGATGTCGGTCGGGGCAGGCCTGCTCGTGCTGCGCACCATCGACGACATCTCCGCGCTCTACACCGACCGGCTGGAGATCCAGGTCGCGCTGACCGCCGACGTCTCCGGCTCCGATCCGGACTGCTCCGGCCCGACGTGCGCGTCGATCCGGTCGGCCGTCGAGACCGCGCCGGGCGTCGCCGCGGTGACGTTCGAGTCCCAGGAGGAGGCCTACACCCGGTTCCGGGAGCTGTTCGCCGGGCAGTCCGTGGCCGACGTCGCGCGGCCGCAGTCGCTGCCCGCCACCCTGCGGGTGACGCTCACCGACCAGGAGGCCGGCCCGGCCGCCGTCCGCGCCGCGGTCGCCGAACGGCCCGGGGTGCGCGGTGTGATCGACCAGCGCGACGTCGTCGGGACGCTGTTCGACTTCCTGAACGGCGTGCGGAACGTGGCGTTCGCGCTGGCCGTCGTGCAGGCGTTCGCCGCGGTGCTGCTGATCTCCAACACGGTGCAGGTGTCGGCGTTCACCCGGCGCACCGAGGTGGGGGTGATGCGCCTGGTCGGGGCCACCCGGTGGACGACGCAGCTGCCGTTCCTGGTGGAGGCCGCGATCGCCGGCGCGATCGGCGGCGCGCTCGCCGGGCTCGGGCTGGTGGCGGCCAAGTACGCGGTCGTCGACGACCTGGTCGCGGCGATCGGGCAGGCCGGGGTGATCCCGCCGGTCCGGCTGTCCGACGTGCTGCTGGTGTCGGCGCTGCTGGTGCCGGTCGGTGCCGTCGTCGCGGGCGTCACCGGGTACGTGACGCTGCGCGCTTATGTGAAGGTCTGACGTCGGTGGTCACGGGTACCCTGGCCGCATGAAGGAACAGGGCCGGAAGGTGATCGCACAGAACCGTCGGGCCCGGCACGACTACGCGATCCTGGAGGAGTTCGAGGCCGGGGTCGCGCTCAAGGGGACCGAGGTGAAGAGCCTCCGTCTGGGCCGGGCGTCGATGGTGGACGCGTTCGCCACCATCGACGACGGCGAGGTGTTCCTGCGCGGGCTGCACATCCCGGAGTACGTCCGCGGGAGCTGGACCAACCACGAGCCGCGGCGCACCCGCAAGCTGCTGCTGCACCGCGGCGAGATCGACCGGCTGATGGGCAAGACCCGCGAGGGCGGGCTCACCCTCGTCCCGCTGTCGCTCTACTTCAACGACGGCAAGGTCAAGTGCGAGCTCGCGCTCGCCCGCGGCAAGAAGGACTACGACAAGCGCCGCGATCTCGCCAAGAAGGACGCGCAGCGGGAGATCGCCCGCGCCGTCGGCCGTGCGGCGAAGGGGCGGGCGCGCAGCCTGCGCTGAGCGGCGGCGCCGATCCGGCACCGCGCCGGCGGCCCGGCCGGTCCGGCACTGCGCCGGTGGTCCGGCCGATCCGGCACCGCCGGGCCGCCGGTGGCCCGGCCGATCCCCGCGCACCGGCCTAGGGTGGACCACGTGGATCTTCCCGCGCCACCCCGCGACGACGCCGACGTCCCGCGCTGGACCGCCGAGCTGGGCCTGCCCGGCCTGGTCGACGTGCACGTGCACTTCCTGCCGGAACGCATGCTGGACAAGGTGTGGGCCTACTTCGACCAGGCCCGCACGCACTACGGCACGGATTGGCCGGTGCAGTACCGGCTGCCCGAGCAGCAGCGCTACGAGGTGCTGGAACGGCTCGGCGTGCTCGCGTTCGCGCCGCTGACCTACCCGCACAAGGCGGGCATGGGCGAGTGGCTGACCGGCTGGGCGGGCGAGTTCGCCGACGCCCACCCGCGGGCGGTCCGGACCGCGACGCTGTTCCCGGAGCCGTCGGTCACCGACTACCTGGGCCGGGCCGTCGAGGCGGGCGCCCGGATGGTCAAGGTGCACGTCCAGGTCGGCGCGTTCGACCCGCGTGATCCGCTGCTGCGCGACGCCTGGGGCCTGCTCGCCGAGGCGGGCGTCCCGGCCGTCGTGCACTGCGGGGACGGCCCGATCCCGGGGAAGCACACCGGGCTCGGGATCTTCGCCGAGGTGCTCGAGGCGCACCCGTCGCTGCGGATCGTGCTGGCGCACGCCGGCATGCCGGACTTCCGCGGGGCGCTGGAGCTGCTGGAGCGGTTCCCGAACCTGGTGCTGGACACGACGATGGTCGGCACCGCGTTCTCCGAGCGGATCGCGCCGCTGCCCGCGGACTGGCCGGCCCGGCTCGCCCGGTTCCCCGGCCGCGTCGTGCTCGGGTCCGACTTCCCCAACATCCCCTACCCGTACGCCGAGCAGCTGGCCGCGATCCACGACTGGGCCGCCGCCGAGCCGCGCCTCGGCGCGGCATTCCTGCGCTCGGTGCTCTACGACGCGCCGGCCGAGCTGCTCGGCGTCCGTGACCGGCTGCCGTCCCCGACCTCCCAGGAGCACCCGTGGTGAACCCGCAGAACGACCCGACCGGCGGCGCCGCGCCGTCGGAGCCGGTGGACATCGCGATCTACGGGGCCACCGGTTTCGTGGGCGGGCTGACCGCCCGCCATCTCGCCGAGCACGCGCCGCCCGGGCTCCGGATCGCGCTGGCCGGCCGGTCCGAGGCGAAGCTCGCCGCGACCAGGGCGGGTCTGCCGGCCGCAGCCCGGGAGTGGCCGTTGATCGTCGCCGACTCCGCGGACCGGGCGGCGACCGACCGGCTCGCCAGCGCCGCCCGCGTCGTCCTGACCACGGTCGGCCCGTACGCGAAGTACGGCAGCCGGCTCGTCGAGTCCTGCGCCCGGGCCGGCACGCACTACGCCGACCTGACCGGCGAGGTGCTGTTCGTCCGGGACACCATCGACCGCTGTCACGGCGTCGCCGAGTCCACCGGGGCCCGGATCGTGCACTCCTGCGGCTACGACTCGATCCCGTCCGATCTCGGGGTGTGGCTCGCGCACACCGCGGCGGCGGCCGACGACGCCGGCGGGCTCACCGAGGTCCGGACGGTCGCCACCATGCGCGGCGGGGTCAGCGGCGGCACCATCGACTCGCTGCGCGGGCACATCGACGCCGTGCGCGCCGATCCGGCGCAGCGGCGGCTGGCGGCCGACCCGCACACGCTCAGCCCGGACCGCTCCGCCGAGCCGACCCCGTCCCAGCCGTCCGACGCCGGACGGCCCGCGCGGCTCGACGACGGCACCTGGACCGCGCCGTTCGTGATGGCGTCGCACAACACCCGCATCGTGCGCCGCTCCAACGCGCTGCTCGGTCACGCCTACGGGGCCGGCCTGCGCTACGGCGAGCTGCAGGGCTGCGGGAAGGGCCCGGCCGGTGCGCTCGCCGCGGCCGGGATCACCGGCGGGCTCGGTGCGCTGGTCGGCGCCTTCATGGTCCCGGCGGTCCGGCCGCTGCTCGACCGGGCACTGCCCTCGCCCGGTGCGGGACCCTCGGAACGGACCCGGGAGCGTGGCTGGTTCCGGATGGACGTCCGGGCCCGGACCGAGTCCGGCCGCCGCTACCGGGTGACGGTCGCCGGACCGGGCGATCCCGGCTATGCAGCGACCGCGGTGATGCTGGGGGAGAGCGGGATCGCGCTCGCCACCGGCGGCGCTGCACTGCCCGGCCGGGCGGGGTCGCTGACCCCGGCGACCGCGATGGGGGACGTGCTCGTCGACCGGTTGCGGGCGGCCGGGCACACCTACCGGGTGGCGCCGGGGTGAGCCGGGACGGGGCCGTGCCGGCCGGTCGCCCGGTCCATCGCCGCACCCCGGCCCTGGCCGCCGCGCCCGGAGCGGAACCGGAATGATCCGCGGGGCGCGGGGCGTTATGCTGTGCGTCCGCGCGGGTACGCTCGGGCGGACACCAGGTGGACACCTACCTGACCAGGGGGTGAACGGTTTCGACTCCGATCGTTGATCGAGGTGAAGCGTGCCGAGGAAGGCGACGATGATCTCGTTAACCATGCGTCGCAAAAAAATAAGTGCCGACAACAGTCGCACTGCCCCGCAGAGCGCTTACGCGCTCGCTGCCTGATCACCAGGTAGGGGCTGTCGGGCCGGAGGCGTCCCCGCTCCGGATCCCGGCATCATTCAGGGGACTCACCCTGCGGCTCGGCCGCGGAGCCGCAGGGGACATCTCACAGCGGCTGGGATCGTCACACCGGCTTGTTCGCGTGACCGGTGGATCCGAGTAGAGACGAAGCGAACTGCGCACGGAGAAGCCCTCGTGAACCGACGGAGGACCCGGGTTCGATTCCCGGCACCTCCACCACCACTGCGGCGGCCCCGTCCCGGACCATCCGGGACGGGGCCGCCGTCTTTCCTGCGGGACGGGTGGTGCGGTGGGACCCTGGTGGCATGCATGTCTCCGTGGACAAGGATCTCTGCATCGGTGCCGGGCAGTGCGTCGTCACGGCACCGGACGTGTTCGACCAGGACGACGACGGCATCGTCGAGCTGCTGACCGAGCACCCCGCCGAGACCGACCGGGACGCGGTCAAGGAGGCCGAGCACGTCTGCCCGGCGCGGGTGATCGCCGTCGAGGACTGAGTCCGTCGGAGCCCGCGCCTCGGCCGGGCACCGGGTGTCTGGTGGCCGCGCGGGTACTCCGCGCTGCCCGGTCGCCGGGTCGCTGTCGTGTGCCGTGTTGCCGCGGTTGCCGGGGCTGTCTGCCCGGGGCTGTCATCTGCGGTGCTGCGGGTGCTGCCCGGTGCTGCGGGTGCTGCCCGGTGCTGCGGGTGCTGCGGGTGCTGCGCGGTGCTGCGCGGTGCTGCGCGGTGCTGCTGCCGGTGGTGCGCTGCTGTGCTGCGTCAGGCGATCCCGACGCCGATCAGCATGCCGACCAGGTAGGTCGCGCCGGCTGCGATGGCGCCGAACGCGAGCTGGCGCAGGGCCGCACCCCACCACGTCCGCGAGGTGAAGCGCGACGTCAGTGCCCCCGCGACGAGCAGGCCGAGACCGCCGACGGCCAGGCCGAGGGCCAGCGACGAGAAGCCGAGCAGGAACGTCACCAGCGGGATGATCCCGCCGACCACGAACGCCGCGAACGACGACGCCGCGGCCACCCACGGCGACGGCCTGCTGTCCAGGCTGACGCCCAGCTCCTGGGTGAGGTGCACCCGCAGCGCCAGCTCGGGATCGGCGTGCACCTCCCGGGCGACGGCGGCGGCCGTCTCCTCGGACAGGCCCATCTCGCGGTAGGCCCGGGCGAGCTCGTACTGCTCGGCGCGCGGGTGCCGGCTGAGCTCCCGTCGCTCGACCGACGCCTCGGCGTCGACGGCGTCGTTCTGGGTGCCGACCGACGCGAACTCGCCGAGCGCCATCGAGAAGGCCCCGGCCACGACTCCGGCCATCCCGGTCAGCACGATCAGGTCGCGGTCGGCGCCGCCGCCACCCACCCCGGCGATGAGCGCGATCGTGGTCACGAGGCCGTCCATCGCGCCGAACGTCGCCGCCCGCAGCCAGCCGCCGGACACGTCCCGGTGACCGTGGTCCTGTTGGTGCTCGGCGAGTTCAGCGGCCAGTTCCGGATCCTCCATGAGCCGTGATGATAGGCCGGTGACCTGCGCGGACAAGGTCGTGAACGGGTGGCGTCGATGGCGCGCAGGGGACCGGCTGCCTGCCCCGGCGCCGGTGCCGGTGCTCCTGCCCGGCGTCGTCATCGGCGTCCGGCCACAGCCGCGCCGGTGGGACCGTCGCCGGCAGGCCCGGCAGGCCCGGCACGCCCGGCACGTCCGGCACGCCCGGGCATGTCCGGCACGCCCGGGCATGTCCGGCCCCCAGCATCCGCGGCATCTGTGGCGCCCCGGCGTCCTCGGCATCCGTGGCGTTCCCGGTGTCCCAGGCGTCCCTGAAGTCGGCAGCGTCCCAGCGTTCTCGGCGTCCCCAGCGTCCTGCGATTCTCAGTGTCTCCGTTGTCGCCCGTCTCCGTTGTCGCCCGTCTCCGTTGTCGCCCGTCTCCGTTGTCGCCGGTGTCCGCTGTGGCATCGCCCGGGCCGGTCCGGCGCGCGGTTCCGCTCGGCCGGCTCGACACTGGATCGATGGCGAGCACCTCCCGCACCCCGGAGCGTCGGTCCGGCCCGGACGACGACCGGGCCCCGTTGTGGCTGTTCGCCGATCAGCTCGGACCCCACGTGTGGGACACCGACGAGCACGCCGGCCGGGAGATCGTCCTCGTCGAGTCGGCACGGGCGCTGGGCCGCAGGCGGCACCACCGGCAGAAGCTGCACCTCGTCCTGTCGGGGATGCGGCATCTCGCCGACGAGCTCGGCGACCGGGTGACCCTCCTGCGCACCGAGACCTACCGCGAGGCGCTGGAGCGGATCGGCAGACCCGTCGTCGTGCACCAGCCGACGTCGTTCCCGGCATCGGACATGGTGCGCCGGTTCCGGACGGAGGGCCTCGTCGCCGGGATCCGGCCGACACCGACGTTCGCCCTGTCGAAGGAGGAGTTCGACGACTGGGCCGGTGACCGGGACACCTTCCGGATGGAGGAGTTCTACCGGGCGCAGCGGGAACGGTTCGACGTGCTGGTCGACGGCGACGGTCCGGTCGGGGGAACCTGGAACCTCGACCGGGAGAACCGCGAGCCCCCGCCGAAGGGGGCGACGTCGCTCGGGGTCACGCCGCCGTGGCAGCCGTCCGAGGACGGGATCGACGAGCAGGTCAGGGCCGAGCTCGACGCGGCACCGTGGCCGATGACCGGTTCGGACGGTCCCCGGCGGTTCGCCGTGACCCATCGCGAGGCGACGACCGCGCTGCAGCACTTCGTCCGGCACCGGCTCGACCCGTTCGGCCCCTACGAGGACGCCGTGCTGGCCGGGGACTGGGCGATGGCGCACTCGCTGCTGTCGGTCCCGATGAACCTCGGCGTGCTGCACCCGCTCGACGCCGTCCGCGCCGCGGAACGTGCCTATCACGACGGCACCGCCCGGCTCGCCAGCGTCGAGGGGTTCGTCCGGCAGGTCCTGGGGTGGCGGGAGTACGTGTGGCAGCTGTACTGGCGGTTCGGCCGCGGCTACACCCGGCGCAACCAGCTGCGGGCGCGCTCGCCGCTGCCGGACTGGTGGGCCGATCTCGACGCCGACGCGGTCACCGCGAGATGCCTGTCGTCGGCACTCGCCGACGTCCGGGACCGCGGCTGGACCCACCACATCCCGCGCCTGATGATCCTCGGCAACCACGCCCTGCAGCGCGGATACCGGCCCGCGGAGCTCAACGAGTGGTTCGCGACCCGGTTCGTCGACGGTTTCGCCTGGGTCATGCCGGCCAACGTGATCGGGATGAGCCAGCACGCCGACGGGGGCCGGATGGCCACGAAGCCGTACTCCTCGGGCGGCGCCTACATCGACCGGATGACCGACTTCTGCGGTGGCTGCGCGTTCGACCCGAAGGTGCGGGTCGGGGAGAACGCCTGCCCCTACACGGCCGGCTACTGGCAGTTCGTGCACCGGCACCGTGACCTCATGGCTGCGAACAACCGGACCGCGCGGGCCGTCGCCACGATGGACCGGCTGAAGGACCTCGACGACCTGCTGGAACAGGAGTCCGCCCGCGAGCAGTACTGAGCCCCGGAGGCGAGGTCGGTCGCACGGGGAGCGCCGGTCCGGACGTCCGGTCGCGCATGGCCCGCGCATCAGAACGGTGCCTCGGCGGTGCCCTGGGCGAGCCGCGCGGCCAGCCCGGGATCACGCAGCAACGCGAGCACTCCCGGGCCGCGCCGGCCGCGCCCGCCTGCGCCGTCCGGACCGGGCCCGCCGGCCCCGCCCGGGCCGCGTGCGGAGGAGCCGGCCGGCTCCGGCTCGGACCGGTGGACGTGGCCGGACGGAGTGGTCCACTCGGTGGTCCCGTCCGGCATCAGCACGGTGCGCCATCCGGGCAGGTGCTTGAGGACGTGGTGCGAACGGCACAGTGGATGCAGGTTGTCGGCGCTCGTCGGGCCGGCGCCGGTCCGCGGATCGTGCGGGACCACATGGTCGAGATCGCACCGATGTGCCGGCACCCGGCATCCCGGATGTGCGCATCTGCCGTGCCGGGCACGGACCAGCTCGGCCAGGGCGGCGCCCGGCCGGTACGCGGTGGTGTCCCGGTGCACGACGTGCCCGGCCGGATCGGTCAGCAGCCGGTACCAGACGCAGGCCGGATCGAAGGCCAGCGCGCGGGCGTCCGAGACGGGGAGCGGCCCGTACCCGGCGAGCTCGGCCGGTCCCTCGGACCGGCCGAGGAGCGCCTCGAGCGGGACGGTGACGTTGATCCGGACGGACACCGAGTTGCGGACGGGGTCGTAGCGGCCGGAGGGTGCGGCGGCCGGCCCGGTGCTGCTTGGTCCGGTGCTGCCTGGTCCGGTGCTGCCTGGTCCGGCGCTGCTCGGCACGGTGCTGCCTGGTCCGGTGCTGCCTGGTCCGGTGCTGCCTGGTCCGGTGCTGCCCGGTTCTGTTCCGGCCGGGTCGGCGCCGCTCGTGGTGGCAGCGCCTCCCGGTCGGCTCGCCGCCGTGCCGGTCCGTGGGCCGGGCCATCCCGTCTCGCGCAGGACGAGATCGGTCAACACGTCGGTCCGGCGCTGGTCCATCGTGCGGGGATCGGAGCTCCCGCACCGGCGGGCGTGCTCGTCGAGCACGGCGTAGACACCCACCGCGGCCGCGGCCGGGAGGAACATGCGCAGCGTCGCCATCCCCTGCGGCTCGGCCTGCAGCTCGACCGACCGCGAGCGGATCGCCCGGTCCCGGCGCCGCGCCGGGAGCTCACGATCGGCGAGCGCCGTCAGGAAACGGTCGATCGCGACCCGCAGCTGCCCGACCGTCTGTCGTGGGGCGGCCGGGAGCACCGCGGCCTGGAGCCGCGCGGCCTGCTCGTCGGTCAGGTCGGCGGTGCCGTCGAGGATCTTCCTGGCCTTCACCGGGGTCAGCAGCCCGGCCCTGGCCAGCTCGGTGGTGGGGCCGTGCCCCGGCTCGTGCAGACGGCGGGCGTGCTCGAGGCGCCGCAGCATCGCGGCACCGGTGAGATGCAGCATCAGCTGGATCTCGGCCGTCGCCGACCGGGAGGCGTGACCGACCGTGTCGAAGGGCCCCGGGGGTCCGTCGGCCGGATCCCGATCGGTGAGGAGCCGGGCCATCGCGGCCTCCGCGTCGGTGACGAAGGAGGCCATCTCGGCATCCTGAACGGTCTGCAGCCAGCCGATGACGCGCTCGAGGGCACCGATGCGCTCCAGGCGCTCGGCGCCGCTCGCGGACCGGTCGGGTGGTCGCGCCAGGACCGTGACGAGCGCGGGACCGGGGTCGCGCTCGGAGAGGCGGACGGGCCCGGTCACGGTGGTGGTGAGGGTGGCCGGGGACGCACCGGTGTCGGCATCACCGCAGGCAGTCGCCATGTCGTCGAACATGTGGTCGATTCTGGCGGGTGGGACCGACAGTTTCGCGACGATATGACGACCTGAGGACAACTCGGGGGTTGTTCACTCGGATGGAGTACGAGGTTCTCCCGGTGTCGTCCGCCCGGACGTGTGAACCGGCCGGCGGGAGCCTCTCGCTAGGCTCCCGCCGTGAGATCCGCCCGCCTGCTGGACGTCGTGGGCACCGCTGTGCGGCTCGGTCTGGCGGTCGTGTGGCTGGTGTCCGGTGGCGTCAAGCTGGCCGATCCGTTGCAGGCGGCGGTCGCCGTCGACGCGTACGAGATCCTGCCTGCGGGTGCCGTGCCGGTCGTCGCGACCGTGCTGCCGCTGCTGGAGCTGGCGCTCGGTGCGCTGCTGCTGCTCGGCGTCGGCACCCGGCTGGCCGGGGTGGTCAGCGTGCTGCTGCTGCTCGGGTTCGTCGCCGGTCTGGTGCAGGCGTGGGTCCGCGGCCTGTCCATCGACTGCGGGTGTTTCGGTGGCGGCGGACCGGTGGAACCGGGGGAGGAGCGGTACCTCTCGTCGCTGTTGCGCGATCTCGGCTTCCTGGCGCTCGCGCTGTGGGTGTCGGTGCGTCCGCGCACGTTGCTGGCGGTGGACCGGATCTGGGACGGAGGTGGACCTATGAGCGACGCGGACGGTGACCGGGTGCCCGACGAGACGGTGGTCGGCCGGCGCGCACCCGACTCGGGGCCGGATGTCGACGGCACCGCGGTCGACGACTGGCCGGGTGCGGACACGGCGGATCCGGAGCATGCGGGGGACGACCGGGGCCGGTGACCGGCCGGTGCGGCCCAGGTGAGCAGAGCAGCGGCCGGGTCGGTGCAGGCCGGTAGCGCCGGCCGGCGGGCGGGCCCGGCGGGCGAGCCTGGTGGGCGGGCCTGGTGGGTGAGCAGAGCAGTGACCGGGCCCGGTGGGTGAGCAGAGCAGTGACCGGGTGGGTGCGGGCGGGCAGCGCGATCCGGTTGGTGAGCAGAGCAGAGCCGGTAGGTGAGCAGAGCAGAGCCGGTGGGACGCCGGTGGGTCCGGGAGCGGCGGGCGCGGTACCGGCCCGGTGGTGAGCAGAGCAGGAGCGGGTCCGGACCGGGACCGGGGCGGGTGACCGCGACCGGCCGGCTCCCGGGGCCGGTGACACGTCCGGTGCGAACCGGCGGCACGAAGGGGAACAGCGATGGGACAGTCGGAGCGGGAGCGGCGGGCAGCCGCACAGGCACGGCTGCAGGCGGCCGGGATCACCCCGCCGAAGAAGTCCGGCGGCGCCACCCGCGGCCTGGTGATCGGCGCCGTGGTCCTGGTGTTCGCGGTGGTCACGGGCCTCTACCTGGCGTGGCAGAACTACACCGCCGGTGCCGAGCCCGCGTACCCGGTCGCCCGGGACGGCGCCGTGGTCAGGGCGGGCGACCAGGCCGCGCCGGTCACCGTCGACGTCTACGAGGACTATCTCTGCCCGACCTGCCAGCAGTTCGAGCGCATCTACCGCGACCAGCTCACCC
Organism: Pseudonocardia kongjuensis; assembly: GCF_039526905.1. NCBI lineage: Bacteria > Bacillati > Actinomycetota > Actinomycetes > Pseudonocardiales > Pseudonocardiaceae > Pseudonocardia > Pseudonocardia kongjuensis. The sequence goes on from NZ_BAAAJK010000010.1 coordinate 104,687, forward strand.
GGGCCATGAACGACGGCACGATCAAGGTCAACTATCACACGATCGCCATCCTGGACGACCGCTCGACGCCCCCCGGCTACTCCACCCGGGCCGGCAACGCGGCGCTCTGCGCGGTCGACGCCGGGATCTACCCGGCGTACCACTCCCGGCTCTACGTCGACCAGCCGCGCCAGGGCACCGCGGGCCTGTCGGTCGAGCAGCTGACCGCACTCGGCACCGAGCTGGGCGCGACCGGGGACTTCGGCGGATGTGTCGCGGGCCAGGCGGGGACGCAGTCGATCGTCGACGCGACGGAGGCGGCGATCGCGAACCCGGCGGCGGCCCCCGGTGGCCGGTTCGCCACCCCGACCGTGCTGGTGGACGGCCGGATGGCCGATCTCACCAACTCCGACTGGCTGTCGAACATCACCTGACCGTCACCCGCCCGACACCGGCCACCGGCTGACGCCGCTCACCGGGACGTCCGGACGGTGAACCAGGGCAGGAACCACTGGACCAGCGGTCCGACGCCGAGCGCGTAGGCCACGGTCACCACGCCGAAGGTGCCACCGAGCAGCCATCCCGTGAGCACCACCGTCACCTCGATCCCGGTCCGCACCGCGCGCACCGAGCGCCCGGTGCGGGCCGCGAGGCCGGTCATCAGGCCGTCCCGCGGGCCGGCCCCGAGGCCGACCCCGATGTAGGCGGCCGTCGCGGCGGCGTTCAGCACGATCCCGGTGACCGCGAGCCCGGCCCGCGCCCAGAGCCCGTCCACCACCGGTACGACGGCGAGCGCGCCGTCGACCGCCAGCGCGATCACGACGACGTTGGCGAGGGTCCCGATACCCGGCCGCTCCCGCAGCGGGATCCACAGCAGCAGCACGACCACCCCGGTCACGGCGACGACGACACCGATCGAGAGGCCGGTGCGCAGCGCCAGGCCCTGGTGCAGCACGTCCCACGGCATCGAGCCCAGCCCGGCGCGCATCATCAACGCCATCGAGAGCGCGTACCCGACCAGCCCGAGCACGAGCTGCACCAGCCGCCGGCGTCGCCGGGGCATCCGCAGCGACCACCGCGTGCCGCCCTTCCGTCCGATCGTCACGTCACGGCATCCTGCCCCTGAATTGGCGTGTCGTCTGCGATCCAATCGAGCAGAAGTGGACTGAAGAAGATGGACGGAATCGGGGCGGCCGCGCTGGCCGAGCTGTGCGGCGAGGTCCGGGGCGGGCGCGGGCCGGCGTACCGCACGCTCGCCGACGCGATCCGGGTCCTGGTCGGCGACGGACGGCTGCCGGCCGGCACCCGGCTCCCTGCCGAGCGGGCGTTCGCCGAACGGCTGCGGGTCAGCCGGGTCACCGTCACGCACGCCTACCGCGAGCTGCGCGAGGAGGGCTGGGCGGACGCGCGGCAGGGATCGGGCACCTGGGTCCGGCTCCCGGACGGCCCGGCCGGCGTCGACGGGGCCTGGGTGCCCGGCCCGCCCCGCGGCGGTGTCATCGACCTGGCGCACGCCGCCCCGGCCGCCCCGCCGGGCATGTCCGGGCTGGTGCAGCGGGCCGTGCGGCGGCTCGACGGCGAGCTGGCCGGGCACGGGTACGGCCCGGACGGCCTGCCCGAGCTGCGCGAGCGGATCGCCGCCCGGTTCACCGCCCGCGGCGTGCCCACCGATCCGGACCGGATCGTCGTCACCGGTGGCGCGCTGCACGCGATCGGGATCGCGGTCGCGGAGCTGACCGGCGCCGGCGACCGGGTACTGGTCGAGCACCCGACCTACCCCTCCGCGCTGGACGTCCTCGCCGACGCCGGCGTCCGGCCGGTCCCGGTCGCGCCCGGGCCCGGCATCGAGGACGCGTTGCCGCGGGCCGCCCGGCAGACGGCCGCGCGGGCGGCGTACCTGATGGCGGACTTCCAGAACCCGACCGGCCGGCTGCTCGGCGACGACAGCCGCGCCCGGCTGCTGCACCGGCTCGCCCGGCAGGGGACCGTGGCGATCGTCGACGAGACGTTCGCCGAGCTGGACCTGCGGGAGGGGGTGCGCTCACCGCTGCCGTGCGCGGCGCACGCGCTGCGCGACGACGACGTCGTCACCGTCGGCGGGGCCAGCAAGATCGCCTGGGGCGGGTTGCGGCTGGGCTGGATCCGGGCGGCCCGGGAGCCCGCCGCGCGGATGCGGCGGCGGCTGGCCCGCGCCCAGATCGCGCAGCCCGTGCTCGAGCAGCTGATCGCGGTCGAGGTGCTGGACGCGATCGACGGCATCCGGGCCGAGCGGACCGCCGAGCTGCGCCGGCGCCGGGACCGGCTGGTCGGCGAGCTCGCCGCGGTGCTGCCCGAGTGGCGTCCGGTCGTTCCCGACGGTGGTCTGGTGCTCTGGTGCGATCTCGGCGCGGAGCTGTCGACGGCGTTGACGGCGGTCGCGCCGCGGCACGGGCTGACGCTCGCGCCCGGCCCGAGGTTCGGGACCGGTCACGCCTTCGAGGACCGGCTGCGGCTGCCCTTCACCCATCCCGAGCCGGTGCTCGCCGAGGCGGTCCGGCGGCTCCGCCGGGCCCACGACGAGATCGCCGGGACGTCCGCCGGTGCCGGACGTCCGGCCGGGCCGGCACCGGTCGTCGTGTAGCGCCTCAACCCAGGTCGGCGGCGCCGGCCTCGACGAGCTCGCCGACCGGGGCGTCGATGTCCAGGGTGGTGCCCGCCTCCCCGGTGGCGAGCGGCTCGAGCGTGTCGAGCTGGGAGGTGAGCAGAGCAGGCGGCATGAAGTGCCCGGCGCGCCCGGCCATCCGGGCGGCGAGGACCTCGCGTCCGCCGGCCAGGTGCAGGAAGGCGGTGCGCGGGGCGTGCGCCCGGATCCGGTCCCGGTAGCTGCGGCGCAGCGCCGAGCAGGCGACGACCAGCCCGTCGTCGTCGTGGCCGGACAGCTCGGCGCCGACGGCGTCCAGCCAGGGCCACCGGTCGTCGTCGGTGAGCGGGACACCGGAGCTCATCTTCGCGACGTTCGCCGGGGGGTGCAGGCCGTCGGCGTCGGTGAAGGCGAGGCCGAGCCGGTCGGCGAGCGCGGCGCCGACCGTGGACTTGCCGGATCCCGACACCCCCATCACCACGATCAACGGTGGTCGCTGGACGTCCTGCGGCTGGTGCGTCACTGCAGCGGCTCCTCGGGGTACGGCACCGGACGCGAGCCGGACTGCCCGGCCGGTACCGACCAGCCTGCGTCATAAGTAGTACTTATTCAAGATCGTATCGATTCAGATATGTCCAATGTGCGAGCATGCGGCGGATGAACGACGGGCGCGAGATCGGTGCGGGTCTGCACGCCGACGTCGTCGACCGGCTCGGGGCGCGCGTCGCGGGTGGCGGGATCCCGCCGGGCACCGTCCTGCGGGCCGACGAGCTGGGCGAACGCTACGGGGTCTCACGGACCGTCGTGCGCGAGGCCGTGCGGGTCCTCGAGTCGATGGGACTGGTGCAGAGCCGCCGCCGGGTCGGGACGACGGTCGCCCCCCGCGAGCACTGGAACGTGCTCGATCCGCGGGTGATCCGCTGGCGGCTGGACGGGGCGGAGCGGGCCGGGCAGCTGCGCTCGCTGTCCGAGCTGCGGCACGGGATCGAGCCGGTCGCGGCGCTGCTCGCGGCCACCCGGGCGACCCCCGAGCAGTGCGGCGAGCTGGTCGGTGCGGTGATGGACATGACCGTGCACGGCCGCAGCGGCGATCTCGCCGCGTATCTGGGCGCCGACGTCCGGTTCCACCGGACCCTGCTCGCCGCGTCCGGCAACGAGATGCTCGCGGCGCTGGGTGACACGGTCGCGGAGGTGCTCGCCGGCCGGACCCGGCACCACCTGATGCCCGACCGGCCGGAGCCGGCGGCGATCCGGCTGCACGGCGACGTCGCCGACGCGGTCCGGTGCGGCGACGGCGCCGCCGCGGAGACGGCGATGCGGGCGATCCTGACCGAGGCCGCGTCGGCGATGAGGACGGACGGCATGGACAGCGGGGCGGCGCCGGATCAATGATTGTGATGAAGGGGAGCAGCGCCCCGTAGCATTCGATCGTTCACGATCGATTCATTCGCGGGCCCTGCGTGCCGGGGCCGCGTCGCGGTGATGGCACCGGACGCACGACGGCGTCGAACGATTGATTGAGATGATCCCGCAATGTCCGTGCAGCACGTGACCGGAGAGCTGCAACGCCTCGGCATGTCCGGCTACGAGGCCAAGGCCTACGTGGCGCTGGTCCTCGCCGCCGAGCCGGTCAACGGCTACGAGGTGGCCAAGCGCTCCGGGGTTCCCCGGAGCACCGTGTACGAGACCCTCGGCAAGCTCGTCGGGCGCGGCGCGGCGTACGAGGTGCGCACCGACGACGACTCGGTCGGCTACGTCCCGCTCCCGCCGCGCTCGCTGCTGGAGCGGATGCGCCGCGAGTTCGACCGCACCATCCAGGTCCTGGAGGACGAGCTGCCCCGGCTGGCGACGCCGCCGCCGGTCCGGCTGGTGCACTCCCTCGCCGAGCGCAGCACCCTGCTCGAGCGGGCCGAGGACGTCGTCACCGCGGCCGAGGGCGAGCTGTACATGTCCGGCTGGCCGGACGACCTCGACGCGCTCACCCCGGGCGCCCGCCGCGCCGAGGAGCGCGGCGTCGCCGTGCGCCGGGTGGTGTTCGGTGACGACGGCGACCCGGTCGGCTGGACCACCGAGCACCGCTACTCCAGCCCGGAGGCGGTCGAGGAGAACCTGGGGCAGCGGCTGCTGGTCGTCGTCGCGGACCGCAGTCAGGCGGTGATCGGCGGACTGACCGCCGACCGCACCTGGGGGCTGTACACCGACGACCCGGCGGCCGTCCTGCTCGCCGTCGACTACGTGCGGCACGACATCGCGATGCACGTCGTGGCCGACCGCTACGCCGATCACGGGTTCGACGAGTTCTGGACCGGTGACCAGGCGCTGCGGCGGCTCCGCGGGACCGCCGGCCCGGACCAGGGGTGCACCGGCTGATCCGGTCCGGGCCCGAGGTTCCCGCCGACGACGTCGGGGCCGGCGCCGGCCTCCCGGCGCCGGGGGACCGGCCCGGGGCCGGAGTGTCACCGGCGACCGCCGCGCCGTCCGGGGAGGCCGCGGGGAGCGGGGGTGGACGGTCGTCCGAGGTCGGAGCGCGGTGGCGGCGGCACGCCGGCGGGCGCCCGCGGAACAGGCACCCCCCTGTCCGGGGCCGGGACGGCGCCGTGTACTGTTCTGCATGTCGCAAGGGGCTGTGGCGCAGCTGGTAGCGCACTTGACTGGCAGTCAAGGGGTCAGGGGTTCGAATCCCCTCAGCTCCACCCTTCTTCATCAGCCAGAACTTCGGTTCTGGCTTTTTTCTTGCCCGGCTGGACAGCTATCGCGGACGGCAACGTTCTCGGCGGTCCAGCTCGTCATCGAGCTGTTCGGGTGCGACGCGTTGGGTCTCTGGAATCACGTGGCCGTGGACGTTCATGGTCATCTCGATTGCGGAGAGACGTGCTGGAAAGCGCGGCCCCTGAGCGCGGCCTGATCGCCGGCCGGAACCAGTTCGATGGTTCCGGCCTTCTGCGTTTCCGGCCCGTCCCGGCCCGTGGTTCCGGCCGCTGTGCCCGTCGGCGCCGGGTGTCGGCGGGGCCCGCGACCCGGCGCGATTTCACCGCAGAGCCGCCGGGGTTCCGGCGGGCGGTCGGGCGCCGGCCGCAGGCCACAGATCGGGGCCGGTCGGTCCCTCCCACCCGGTGCTCCTGCGGGACCCACCACCCCCCGGGACCGGCCGAACTGGACGATGCTCGGCGCACCTCCCGGCCCGGCGACACCCCGGTGGCGCTCTTAGACAGGTTGGTCTAACTTGGTTTTAGACCAACCTGTTCAAAGGAGCTGACGTGAGCGACCTGACCGGCAAGACCGCCCTCGTGACGGGTGCGACGACGGGGATCGGTGCTGCGACCGCACGTGCGCTGGCCGCGCAGGGGGCCGACGTGGTGGTGCACGGACGTGACGTCGAGCGCGGCGAGGGCGTCGTCCGTGATCTCAAGGCGAGCCACGTCGACGCTCGCTTCATCGCCGCCGATCTCCGCGATCCCGGCGAGATCGCCCGCCTCGTCGGTGAGGCGGGCCGCATCGACGTGCTCGTCAACAACGCGGCCGTGGGGTGGTTCGGGCCGAGCGCCGACATCGGGCTGGACGACTACGCCCGGGTGTTCGAGAGCAACGTGCGCAGCGCCTACCTGCTCACCACCGCACTCGCTCCGCTCATGGTCGAGCGCGGCGGGGGCGCCGTCGTCAACGTGAGCAGCGGGTCGGCGGTCATCGGCCAGGCCTACGACTCGGCGTACGCCGCGACCAAGGCGGCCGTCAGCTCGCTGACCCGCTCGTGGGCGGTCGAGTACGGGGCGTCGAACGTGCGGGTCAACGCGGTGTCCCCGGGACCGGTGTACACCCGGAAGGAGATCCGCGAGCTGCTCGAGAGCCACATCCCGGACATCCCGCTCGGTCGCGTCGCGGAGCCGGCCGAGATCGGTGAGGTCATCGCGTTCCTGGCCGGACCGAGGGCCTCCTACATCCACGGGACCACCATCGCGGTGGACGGCGGCCGGACCGTGGTGTGACGGTTACAGTCGTGGCATGACCTCCGTGGCGACTCCGGGAAAGCGGTCGGCCCGCGATCGCCTCCTGGAGACCGCGGACCGGCTCTTCGACGCGGAGGGGACCGACGCGGTCGGCATCGACCGGATCCTCGAGGAGTCCGGAGTCGCCAAGGGCTCCCTCTACTACAACTTCAGCGGCAAGGCGGAGCTGGTCACCGAGTACTACCTCCGCCAGCACGCCCGGTGGGTCGGGCGGATCGCCGACGCGGTGCAACGGCAGGAGCACCCCCGAGCGAAGATCCTCGCGATCTTCGACGAGCTCGGCACCATCTTCACCGAGCCCGACTTCCGTGGCTGCGCGCTGAACAACTCCTCCGCCGACACCCGTGCCGGGAGCCCGAAGGACCTGGCCGTCAGGAAGTTCCGTTCCTGGCTGCACGCGCTGTTCCGCGAGCCGGTGACGCAGCTCGGCGTCGACGATCCCGATCAGCTCGTCGCCCAGCTGGTGCTGCTGTTCGACGGCGCGAACATCGCCGCGAACACCGGCTCCACCCGCACGGCGGCCGGCTCCGCGAGGACGATCGCGGAGGCGATCCTGCCCGGCTGACCCGCAGACGACCACCGGGCCGGCTCGCGCAGGTGCTGCGCGCGGTGCGGGCGTCCGGGGTCGGGTACTGCTACGAGGAGATGACGGTCGGCGCGGTCCCGGTGGCCGCTCCGGTGCCCGCCGGCCGGAGATCGCACATCGGGGGCCGGTCGGTCCCGTCCACCCGGTGCTCCTGCGGAACCCACCGCTCCCCGGACCGGCCGAACTGGACGATGCTCGGCGCACCCCCCGGCGCGCCGGTCCCGTCGCGGCGCAGCACCGTGTCGACGATCTGCCGGGCCATCACCCCGAGCTCGAGCAACGTCCGGTTGCGGTGCTTCCGCACGCCGAGATCGACCTGCGCGATGGCGTCCAGCCCGCGCCGGCGCAGGGTGTCGATCAGCAGGCCGATCTCGACGCCGTAGCCGGCCGCGAACGGCAGCGACTCCAGCAGTTCGCGGGTGGCCGCGTACTCGCCGCCGAGCGGCTGGACCACCCCGGCCAGATCGGGCTGCAGGGCGGCCAGCAGCGGGCGCACGGTGAGCTCGGTGACCCGGCCGCCGCCGGTCGCGGCCTCGGTCCCCGCCAGCCGCAGCGGGCGCCGGTAGAAGCCCTTGACCAGGGCGATCCGGTCGTCCTGGAACAGCGGTTCGAGCAGCGAGCCGACGAGTGCGGCCGGGTCGGCCTCGACCAGGTCGGAGTCGACGAACACCAGGACATCACCGGTGGTCGCGGCCAGCGAACGCCAGAGCACCTCGCCCTTGCCGGGGCGGACCGGCACGTCCGGCAGCGCCTCCTCACGGGTGACCACCCGGGCCCCGGCGGCGGCCGCGACCTCGCGGGTGCGGTCGGTGGAGCCGGAGTCGACGACGACCACCTCGCCGACCAGCGGATCCGGGCCGCGGGTCAGCGGCACCAGCCCGGCGACGAGCGCGCCGACCGTGGCCTCCTCGTCCAGCGCCGGCAGCACCACCGAGACGGTCCGGCGGTGCCGGGACGCGCGCAGCCGGTCGACCGGCATCCCCGAGTCGTGCCAGGTCCGGCGGCCGAACCAGCTCCGGACGTGGTCGTCCACCGTGCAGTCCTCCTGGACGGGATGACGGGAGGGACGACGATCGTATCGGCGCGCGCAGCTCAGCCGGTCCGCCGGGCCCGGCGCCGGGCGAACCCGGCGTACCAGCGCAGGGTGTCCGGGTCGTCGACGGAGGCGATGTTCGCGGCCTTCTCCAGTGGCCGCCCGGCCAGCAGCTTCTTGATCGGGACCTCGAGCCGCTTGCCGCTGAGCGTGTGCGGCACGCCGGGCGCCTCGATGATCTCGTCCGGGACGTGCCGCGGGGTGAGCCGGGACCGCAGGGTGTCCACGACGGTGGCCCGCAGCGCGTCGTCGAGCACATGCCCCTCGGCCGGGACGACGAACAGGCCGAGCCAGTAGCCGTCGTCGGGCTCCTCGACGCCGACGACCAGGGTCTCGGCGATCTCCGGGAGCGTCTCCAGCACGTCGTAGAAGTCGCTGCTGCCCAGCCGTACACCCTGCCGGTTCAGGGTGGAGTCGGACCGGCCGTGGATGGACACGTCGCCCTCGGGATGGAAGGTCACCCAGTCCCCGTGCCGCCAGACCCCGGGCCAGGTGTCGAAGTAGGACTCGGTGTAGCGCACCGCGTCCGGGTCGTTCCACAGGTACACCGGCATCGACGGCAGCGGCTGGGTGAGGACGAGGTCCCCGACCGTGCCGACCACCGGCCGCCCGTCCTCGTCCCAGGCGGCGCAGTCGACGCCGGCCAGCCGCCCGCCGATCCGGCCGACCCGCACCGGGGCGTACTCGTTGCCGCCGACGAACGCGCCGGAGATGTCGGTGCCGCCGCTGGTGGAGTCGATCCGCACGTGCGGGCCGACGTGCTCGAGGATCCAGTGGTAGCCCGCCGACGGCAGCGCCGAGCCGCTGACCATGACGTGCCGCAGCCGGCCCAGGTCGTGCTCGGACCGGGGCGACACCCCGGTGTTCGCGGTCGCGGTGACCACGGCGGCGCCGAGCAGCAGGAGGTCCGCGCGGGTGCGGGCGGCGACCTCGAACACGGCGCCCGCCGGGTGGCCGGGGCTGCCCTCGTACAGCACGATCGTCGCGCCCCGGGTGAGCGCGCCGAGCTGCATGTTCCACAGTGCCCAGCCGGTGGAGGTGAAGGCGAACATCCGCTCGCCCTCGCGCAGGCCGCAGTACAGCCCGGCCCACCGGAGGCCCTCCAGGGTGATCCCGCCGTGCCCGTGCACCAGGCCCTTGGGCAGCCCGGTGGTGCCGGAGGTGAACAGCACCCAGAGCGGGTGCGAGAACTCGACCTGTGCGAACTCGAGCGGGGCGGGTTCGGCGAGCAGCTCGGCCCACGGCGTGCTGCCGTCCGGGGCGGGCCGGTCGGACAGGTACGGGACGTGCACCACGTGCCGGACCGTCGGCAGGTTCGCCCGCAGCTGCGCGACGACGTCGCCGCGGTCGATCTCGCGGCCGTTCCAGTGGTACCCGTCGGCGGCGACGAGCACGGTCGGCTCCAGCTGGGCCAGCCGGCCGATCGTCCCGTCGGCGCCGAAGTCGGGGGAGCAGCACGCCCACACGGCCCCGACGGCGGCCGTGGCGAGCACGCCGATCACCGCGTGCTCGGTGTCGGGCAGGTAGGCGGCGACCCGGTCCCCGGGCCGCACCCCGGCCCGGCGCAGCCAGGCCGCGGCCGCGGCGACCGAGCCGCGCAGCTCGCCCCAGGTGATCTCCCGGGCGGGCCCGCCGCCCTCCTGCACGCACACCAGCGCGGCGGCGTCGTCGGCCCCGTGGCGCAGCGCGTGCCGCGCCCAGTTCAGCCGGGCCCCGGTGAACCAGCGGGTGTGCGGCATCGGATCGGCGGTCCGCACCTGCGTCCACGGCGTGGACAGCTCGACCTCGTAGTACTCGACGACGGCGGTCCAGAACCGGTCGATGTCCGCGACCGACCACTCCCAGAGGGCGTCGTGGTCGGGGAAGTCCCGGCCCTCGCGCTCCTGCAGCCAGTCGAGGAATCCGCGCAGCGCGGACGACTCGACGCGGGCGTCGGACGGGCTCCACAGGATGTCGGTCATCCTCGGAACATAGGGCTGCGACGCCGTCCGACGGCCCCGGTTGAGAATGCGTTGAGATCCACATGACGCGGGGTTGAGCGGACCGCGGGAAGGTCGGTCCTGCATCCGCGTGCGCCGGTCCCGCAGGCCCGGACCGGGCGCCGACGACGACGTGTCGAGGGGACCGACCGATGAAGCTCGCTCTCTACCTGCCCAACTTCCGCGACCACGTCACGGTGAAGGAGCTGGAGGACCTGACCGTCCTCGCCGAGGACCTGGACTTCGACTCGGTCTGGACGCTGGACCGGATCATCGTCCCGGAGAGCTCGGACCGCCTGGAGCTGCAGTACCCGTTCGGCATGATGGACGACCTGCCCAGGGGGCTGCCGGTGGTCGCGGCCGGCAAGTGGTTCCAGGGCATGACGCTGATCCCGTGGCTCGCCGCGAAGACCGAGAAGGTCCGGATCGGCATGAGCATCATCGACACCCCCTACCGCTCGCCGGGCGTGCTGGCCGCCGAGCTCGCCACCCAGGACCACCTCGCGAACGGCAGGCTGAACGTCGGCGTCGGCTCCGGCTGGATGCCCGAGGAGTTCGCCGCCGCCAGCGCCGCGCACCTGTTCCCGCGCCGGCACGCGCACGTCCGCGAGACGATCGAGATCATGCAGGGCATCTGGTCGAACGAGCTGTTCGAGTACCACGGCGAGTTCGCCGACTTCCCGCTGTCCGGCTTCGGCCACAAGCCGGTCCAGCAGCCCGGGCCGCCGATCTTCTTCTCCGGCCTGAAGGACCCGAAGCGCTCGGCGAAGCGGATCGCCAAGTACGGCCTGCAGGGCTGGATCGGCATCCAGGACTCGCCCGAGGACATCCGCCGCTGGAAGGGCGAGATGGAGCGCGAGCTGGGCGAGCTCGGCCGCGGCTTCCCGGACGGCTTCGAGATGTGCAGCATGATCTGGTTCGTCATCACCGACGAGCCGATGGACCAGACCCCGGCGGGCAAGGCGACGAACCTGCTGGCCGGCAACGCCCAGCAGATCGAGGACATGCTGAAGCGCTACAAGGAGGCCGGGATGACGATGCCGCTGCTGTGGCCGCCGTTCCGCGACGTCCCGACCAGCAAGACCCTCGACGACCTCAAGCGGCTGAACGAGGAGATCCTGCCGAAGGTCAACGCGAGCTGAGCACCGGCCTCGCAGCGGCCGGCGGGGTGGCTCACCGGAGCCCCCGCCGGCCGACCAGGACCGCGAACACCGCCTGGACGACGACGTAGCCGACGACGAACGGCAGCATCACCAGCGCCGGGTGCGCCGTGCCGGGATCGGGCAGCGGCACCAGCCAGGCGAAGCCGACGACCAGGCCCGAGTTGAGCAGCGAGAGCCGCGCGTATCCGAACCCGTCGCCGTCGGCCTGGCGCCGGGCGAGCTCGAACACCACCATCAGCCGGAACAGCACGCCGACCAGCAGCGCCGCGAGGACCGGCGCGCCGACGGTGTAGCCCTCGCCGAGCACCCGCAGCACCGGCCACCCGAGTGCCGCGCCGAGCACGAGCAGCGGGACGAACACCGTCAGCATCCGGCGGCGGGTGGACCGGGCGAGGTCGGCGGCCCGGTGCGGCTCGCGGGCGGTCTGCACGGCCAGCGAGTTCGTGAAGAACACCGCGGCGGTGTCGACGACGACGGTCGCCTGCCAGGCGATGAAGAAGACCGCGCCGATCTCGTTGCCCATCCGGAAGTTCGCGAGCAGCGGGATCTGGTTGTAGAGCAGCACCGCGCCGAACTGGGCCACCGCGGTCGGCGCGAGGAACGCGGCCATCGAGGCCCGGGCCGGCAGGGTCCCCGCGTCGCCCGCGGCGGCGAACCGGCGCACCACGAACCAGAGCACGACGGTGCCCACGGCGATCCACAGCACCACCGGGACCACCCAGGACAGCACCATCCCCTGCGCGGCGAGGCCGCCGCCGAGCGCGGCCAGCAGCCCGATCCGGGCGATCGCGAAGGTGCCGCTGCGCCAGACCGCGAGCCACGGCCGGCCGACCGCGACCAGCACGAAGTCGTGGACGACGAACACGCCCCAGCCGGCGCAGCCGAGCACGAGCAGCAGCAGTCCCCAGCCGAACGGGGCGTCACCGGCGGCGATCTCGGCGACCCGCGGGACGACGAGCCCGTAGCCGAGGCCCACCAGCCCGGACAGCGGCATGATCAGGAGCAGGCTGCCGAACACCAGGCGGACCGACCTGCGCCCGGCGCCCGGGAGCCAGCGCATGAGCCCGATCCCGAGGTTGAGCTGGGCGGCGCCGGTGTGCGCCGGTCCCGCCCCGCCGACCCGGCCGGGGAGCGTGCACCCGGCCCGCACGCGTCGGTGACCTGGGTCACTGGCGGTTGAGTGTGCCGCGACGGCATCGACTCTCCTGGTTCCCGGATCACCGGGACGAAGGGGAGGACGAATGTCCATGACCGGACGACAGGACGACACACGGCCGGACGACGAGGCCGGCACGGGACCGCTGCCCGTCGTCGGGCAGGCGGGTCAGGCCGGGCAGGCAGGGCAGGCCGGGCCGGCCGGGCAGGGCCGGCCGGGCGGCCCTGCCGGGGCGCCTAAGGACCCGGCCGAGATGACCCTGCTCGACCACATGGGCGGCCCGATGGGGTTCGTCTACTCGGCGATCCCGGTCGTCGTGTTCGTCACCGCGAACGCGTTCCTGTCGCTGTCGCTGACGATCGGGATCTCGGTCGGATCGGGCCTGGCGCTGTTCGGCTACCGGCTGCTGCGCGGTGAGCGCTTCGCGCAGGCCGTCGGCAGCCTGCTCGGGGTCGTGCTCGCCTCCGCGCTGGTCGCGGTCACCGGATCGGCACGGGACTTCTTCGCGATCGGGATCTGGGTCTCGCTCGCCGGTTTCGTGTTCACCCTCGGGACCGTGCTGGCCCGGCGGCCGATCACCGGGGTGGTGTGGAACCTGGTGCACGGCGGCACCCACGACTGGCGGGCCGACCGGCCCACCCTGCGCGCACACGACATCGCGACGCTGGCCGCGGCGCTCGTCCTCGGCTCCCGGTTCGCGATCCAGCAGTGGCTCTACGTCACCGAGGCCACGACCGGGCTGGGCGTCGCCCGGGTGGTGATGGGCACCCCGCTGACGATCGTGGCCGCACTCGTCGTCGTGTGGGCGTTCCGGCGCAGCACCAAGCGCCTCGTCCCGTCCGGCCGATGAGCGTCGCCGGTGTCCGGCGCAGCCCGGCGGTGTGGCTGACCTCGTACGGGCTGTCGTTGCTGGGCAGGGGCATCGCCGCGGTGGTGCTGCCCCTGCTGGTGCTCGACCGCACCGGCGACGTGCTCGCCGCGGGCGTGCTGGCATCGGTATCGACGGCCGCGTCCGCGCTGACCGGGCTGGTCTCCGGGCTGCTGGTGGACCGGGTCGACCGGCGGACGGTGGCGGTCGCGTCGGACCTGCTCGCCGCGCTCGCGCTGGCCGCGCTGCCGCTGGTGGACCTGATGTGGGGGCTGAACCTGGCCTGGTTCCTGGTGTTCGGGGTGCTGCTCGCGATGATCCGGATCCCGGGGATGACCGCCCAGGAGACGCTGCTGCCCGCACTGGTGCGGCTCGGCGGCACCGCCCCCGGCCGGCTGGAGCGGTGGATCGCGATCCGGGAGAACCTCGGCAACGTGCTGCTGCTCGCCGGGCCCGGCGCCGGCGGGCTGCTGATCGCGCTGCTCGGCCCGGCGCCGTCGGTGCTGTGGGTGACGGCCGTGTCGAGCGTGCTCGCCGCGGCGACGACGCTGCTGCTGGACCCGCGGGCCGGCCGGATCGCCGGCCGGGCCCGGCAGGCCGCGCGCGGCGCGCTGCGCGGGGCGATGTCGGACCTGATCGCGTCGTGGCGGTTCCTCGCCCGCACCCGGCTGGTGCTCGGCACCACGCTGGTGTCGGCGGCGCTGGTGGCGGTGCTCGCGTCGCTGCAGACGACGGTGCTGCCCGCCTACTTCGTCGAGATGGACCTGCCCGCGCTGACCGGGCTGACGCTGAGCGCGCTGGCCGGCGGCGGCGTCGTCGGGTCGGCGCTGTACGCCGCACTGGCCGGACGGGTGCCGCGCCGGGTGTGGTTCGTCGTCGGGATGATCGGGTTCGGTGTCGGGTTCGGGCTGGTCGGGAGCCTGGCCGCGCCCTGGCTGGTGCTCGCCGCCGCCGCGCTGGTCGGTCTCACCAACGCCCCGGTCGCCGCGATCCTGGGCGTGCTGACGATCGAGGCGACCCCGGACCCGATGCGCGGCCGGGTGCTGGGCGCCCAGAACACCCTGGTGCTGGCGGCGCCCGCGCTGACCGGTGCGCCGGTCGCCGCGGTCGCCTCGTTCGCCGGGCTGGACGTCGCCGGGATCGTGCTGGCCGCCGTCGCGGCCGTCGCCGCGGTGGTCGCGCTGGTCGCGCCGGCCTTCCGGCGGCTGGACGACCTGCCGGACCCGGACGACGCCGCGCCGGGCCCGGGGGCGGGCACCGTCCCCCCGGTCCCGGCCGCGGGTTCCTGACGGTGGCCGCGGTGCGCCGCCGTGCGCGCGCGGGCTTGACCATGCCGTCGGGGCACGGTGTGGAGTGGGGTCATGGCCTGGAGCACCCGTGAGATCGCAGACCTGGCCGGCACCAGCCTCCGGGCGGTTCGGCACTACCACGAGGTCGGGCTCCTCGCCGAGCCCGAGCGGCTCTCGAACGGCTACAAGCAGTACGGCGTCGTGCACCTGGTCCGGCTGCTGCGCATCAAGCGGCTCGTCGACCTGGGCTTCTCGCTCGGCCAGATCGCCGGGATGGGCGACGACGACCACCATCCCGCGCAGGCGCTGCGCACCCTGGACGCCGAGCTCGCCTCGACCGTCGAGCAGCTGCAGCGGGCCCGCGTCGAGCTCGCCCTGATCCTGCGCCACCGCACCTCCACCGATCTGCCGCCCGGGCTCGTCCCGACGGCCGGGATGTCCGAGGCGGACCGGTCGCTCGTCGCCGTCATGAGCCGGGTGCTCGGGTCGCAACGGCTGGACGCGTACACCGAGCTGCTGCGCTCCGCGACCTCCGACCCGACCGACGGCGAGTTCGACGAGCTCCCCGCCGACGCCGACGCCGACGTCCGCAGCGACCTCGCCCGCCGGATGGCCCCGCACATCCGGCGGATCCGGAAGGAGCATCCGGGGGTCGGCGCACCGCTGTCCGGGGACCGGCCCGAGGACCGGCTGGCCGCGCGGACCGCGGCGACGGCGATGCAGGAGCTCTACAACCCGGCCCAGCTCGACGTGCTGCGCCGGGTCCGCGAGCTGATCGGGGACACCTGACGCGGCCGGTGGTGACTCCCCGCCCGGCTGGTGATGACACGTGACCTGCACGGACGGTAACTTCCCCGGTCATGCGGCTGCGCGGCCGGACGACCGAGCTCCGAGCCCTGTCCCGGCTCCTGGACGCGGCCCGCGCCGGCACGAGCGGGGTCCTCGTCCTGCGCGGCGAGCCCGGGATCGGCAAGACCGCGCTGCTGGACGCGGCGGTCGCCGCCGCCACCGGCATGCGGGTGCTCACCGTCACCGGGGTGGAGTCGGAGCGGGCGCTGGGCAACGGCGCGCTGCACCGGCTCACCGCCGGGTTCCTGGACCGCAGGCAGATCCTGCGCGAGCCGCAGCGGGCGGCGCTCGACGCCGCGCTCGGTCTGGGCCCCGGCCGGTCCGACCGCTTCCTGGTGTGCCTGGCGGTGCTGACGCTGCTCACCGACGCGGCGGGCGACGTCCCGCTGCTGTGCGTGTGCGACGACGCCCAGTGGCTCGATCACGAGTCGCTGCAGACGCTGACCTTCCTGGCCCGGCGGCTCGACGCCGATCCGGTGGTGCTGCTGTTCGGGGTGCGGGACACCGATCCGGCCGACCGGGTCCCGGAGCTGGACGGTCTCCCGGCGTTGCGGATCGGCGCGCTGCCCCCGGCGGACGCCAGGGAGCTGGCCGTCGAGGCGGCGCAGGGCCGCTTCGACGAGCGCGAGCTGGACCGGGTCGTCGCCGAGTCGGGCGGCAACCCGCTCGCCGTGCGCGAGCTGGCCACCGAGTGGCTGCACGCGCGCGGCCGCTCCGGCGACGGCGTCCCGCTGGCCCACCGGCTGCCGATGGGCCGCGCGCTGGAGGACCGGTTCCGGGACCGGATCCTGTGCCTGCCCGAGCCGGTCCGGGTGGCGCTGGCCGTGGTCGCCGCGGATCCGACGGGTGACGCGGAGCTGGTCACCCGGGCGCTGGCCGGGCTCGACGTCACCGCCGTGTCCGCGCTCGACGCGGGCGGGCCGGCGTCGGACCTGCTGGTCCTCGACCCGGTGCTCGGGTTCCGGCATCCGCTGATGCGGTCGGCCGCGTACTCCTGCGCGGACGAGCCGACCCGGCGCCGGGTGCACGCCGCGCTCGCCGCGGCCACCCCGGACGCCGACGCCGACCGCCGCGCGTGGCACCTGGCCGCCGCCACCGACGGCGCGGACGAGGCGGCCGCGGCCGAGCTGGAGTCGGCGGCCGGCCGGGCCCGCGACCGGGCCGGCTACAGCGCCGAGTCGGCGTTCCTGGCGGCGGCCGCCGATCTCAGCACCGATCCGGAGCTGCGGGCGGAGCGCCGGTTCGCGGCCGGTGTCGCGGCCATCCGGGCCGGGATGCCGGAGCGGGCGGACGCCGTGCTGCGGCAGGTCCCGTCCGGTGCGGGCGCGGTGGTCGCGCAGTCGATGGCGCTCGCCCGCGGCGCCGCCGCGCTGCAGCTGGACCGGATCGGCGAGGGCATGTCGCTGATGCTCGGTGCGACGGCCGGGCTCGCCGGGCTGCTCGACGGCGAGCTGCGCAGACAGGTCCGGCTGGAGACGTTGCAGACCCTGGTCATGGTCCCGTGGCTGGACCCGCCCGCGGTCGCGTCGGTCCTGGGGGAGGCGGAGCCGCCGGACCCGGACGATCCGGTCGCGGTCCTGCTGCAGGGACATCGCGCGCACCTGATCGACGGCTCGGTGGCCGGGCTGCGGGCGGTCGTCGACGGCTCGCCGGGCACGCTGCCCGCGGACGTCGTGACCCGGTGGGCACCGCTGCTGTCGGCCACCACCCGGGAACTGCTCGACGACCGGGCGATGGACGACCTGTCCGTCCGGATCCTGGCCGCGGCCCGCTCGGGTGGGGCGGCGACGACGCTGCGCAGCGCCCTGGTGTCCCGCGCGCTGACCGAGACGTTCGCCGGCCGGCTCGACGACGCCGAGGTGCACCACGGCGAGGCGGGCGAGGTCGCCGCGGTCACCGGGGGAGCGCCCGACCTGCGCCGGGCGCACGACGCGCTGCTGCGGGCCTGGCGGGACGACGGCGACGGGGTGCTCCGGGCCGCCGGCGCGCTCCCGCCCGCCGAGGGGGCACCGGTGGGCGGCGCCCAGGTGCAGCTGGTCCGGACCGCCCGGGCGGTGCTCGCGCTGGGGGCGGGCCGCTACGCGGACGCGGCGGCCGCGGCGCTCGAGGTCTACCGGGACGATCCGCCGTACTGGGGCCATCTCGCGCTGCCCGACCTGGTGGAGGGCGCGGTGCGCGGCGGGGACCGGGACGCCGCCCGCGCCGCGCTGGACCGGTTCGCGGTCCGGGCCCGCGGCACCGGGACGCCGTGGGCGCTGGGGCTGCTGGCCCGCAGCGCGGCGCTGCTCGCGGCGGCCGGTGACGCGGAGGCGCTGTACCGGGAGGCGGTGGACCGGCTGCGCGGCACCGTGGTGCGCACCGATCTCGCCCGGGCGCACCTGCTGTACGGCGAGTGGCTGCGGCGCCGGCGCCGGCGCACCGACGCCCGGCGCGAGCTGGCCGCCGCGCACGCGCTGTTCACGCAGATGGGGGCGCCGCGGTTCGCCGAGCGCGCCCGCACCGAGCTGGCCGCGGCCGGGGCGGCCACCCGGCCCGCCGCGGACCGGCCGGCCGCCGGACGCCCGGAGCTGACCCCGCAGGAGCACCGGATCGCCCGGCTGGCGGCGGCCGGGTCGACGAACTCGGAGATCGCCGCCGAGCTGGTGATCAGCGCGAACACCGTCGAGTACCACCTGAGGAAGGTGTTCGGGAAGATCGGCGTGCGGTCCCGCCGCGAGCTCGGGGCGGCCGGGTTCGGGAGCCCGTGAGCGGGCCGCCGGATCAGCCGCCGAGCAGGGTGTACAGCGCGCTGATCCGGCCGTCGGTGACCAGCACGACGTCGGTCCCGGTGACGACCGGATCGCCGCCCTCGGGGCCGAACCGCCAGTCGAGCACGCTCAGCCCGCCGGGGTTCTCGCGGACCTGCGCCAGGGCGAACCGGAACCCGGGCGCCCCGTCGAGCAGCGCGCCGGCCTTGGCCACGACGGCGGCGGGCCCGCGGACGGTCCCCTCGGGATCGTGGAAGGCCACGTCGGCGGTGTAGATCTCGTCGCCGGCCCGGGCCCGCGCGGCGGGATCGCGCTCGTCGAAGACCTCGAACAGGTTGCGCTGGGCGAGCTCGGCTGCGGAGGTCATGACGGTTCCCCTCGGTCGGCGGGCACCCTGGGCGGCGTGACCGGGCCGCACCATCCCAGGGCCGCGGCGGCCCCGTGTCAAGCGCCTCACCCGACCGAGCCTGTTAGCGTAAACATCCGGTGGTCACGGGGTCCGCCGGGACCTCGTCAAGGCGGTTGACTCAACACCTCTGCGAACGGCGAGGTCGTTGACACGATGAGTGTGAGCGCTAACAATCGAGCCCGGGCCGCCGCTCCGGCACGGTCCGGCAGCGGACGGCGACACGACGACGAGGTGGTGGGCGTGCACGAGCTCAGGGACTTCCCGCGCCGGGAGAAGCGGGCGGGCGCCACCCCGTGAGCGGCGTGCGGGCGCTGGTCGTCGAGCGACCCGGTGAGCTGCGGGTGGCCGACGCCGGCCGGGGCGGGCCGCTCGACCACGGCGAGGCCCTGGTGCGGGTCGCGTACGCCGGGATCTGCGGTTCGGACCGGGAGATCCTGGCCGGGACGCGGGCCCCCGGCTACGTCCGGTACCCGGTGGTGCCCGGGCACGAGTGGTCCGGGACCGTCATCGAGCTCGGGCCGGGGACCGATCCCCGGCTGCTCGGGCGCCGGGTCGTCGGCGAGGGCTTCCGCTACTGCGGCACCTGCGACGCCTGCCGCCGCGGCGAGACCAACCTGTGCCTGAGCGGGTACGACGAGACCGGCTTCACCCGCCCCGGCGCCTGCGCCGACGAGCTGCGGCTCCCGGCCCGGCTGCTGCACGTGCTGCCCGACGACGCCGACCTGCGCGGCGCCGCGCTCATCGAGCCCGCGGCCTGCATGGCCGAGGCGGTGCTCCAGGCCGCGCCGCTGCCCGGCGAGCGCGTCGCGGTGGTCGGCGGCGGGACGCTGGGACTGCTCGCCGTCCAGCTGCTGGCCGCGCACTCGCCGTCCGAGCTGCTGGTCGTCGATCCGCGGCCGCGCCCGGCGGCCGCCGCGGCCGGCGCGACCGGGGTCTGCCCGCCGGACCGGGCGGACGCCCGCGCCGGGACGTTCGACGTCGTCCTGGAGGCGGCCGGGGCCCGCGGGGCCGGCCGGCTGGCGGTCGGCCTCACCCGGCGCGGCGGCCGGGTGGTGCTGAGCGGGCTGCACGGCGGCGCCGACGACCTGCTGTCGCCGGCCGGGCTGGTCGAGGCCGCGGTGACGGTGCGTACGGTGTTCGGCGCACCGTCGCGGGCCTGGTCGTACGCGGTCGCCGCGTTCGCCGACGGGCGGCTGCGGCCGGCGCCGCTGATCAGCGACGAGCTGGTGCTGGAGGACGCGGTGCGGGCGCTCGGCCCGTCCGCTCCGCTGCCGACCGGAAAGGTGTTGCTGCACCCGTGATGCCCGTGTCCGTGTCCGTGCCCACCCGGCCCGTGCCCACCCGGCCGGCGCGCCGCATCGCCCCGGCCCGTGCCGCGGCGCCGGCGCACGGCGGGACGTCGTGACCCGCGAGCTGGTCGCCGAGCAGGTGACCGGCCCGGTGGCCGAGCACGGCGAGGGCCCGGTGTGGCACCCGTCGTTCGCCGGGGTGCGCTGGGTCGACATGCTCGCCGGCGACATCCTGGAGCTCGCCGGCGGCCGGGTGGGACGCACCCGCGTCGGCTCGGTCGCGGCGGCGTTCCGGCCGCGCCGCGACGGCGGCCTGGTGCTCGCCGACGAGCGCGGCTTCGTGCTGCTCGATCGCGACCTGCGGGTGCAGCGGCGGCTCGGCGACCTGTGGGACGACCCCGGCATCCGGATGAACGAGGGCGGCTGCGACCCGTCCGGCGCGTTCTGGTGCGGCTCGATGGCCTACGACACCCGGCCCGGCGCGGGCACCCTGTACCGGCTCGGGCCGGACCTGGACGTCGAGCCCGCGCTGACCGGCGTCACGATCTCCAACGGGCTCGCGTTCACCCCGGACGGCAGGCGCGCCTTCTACGTCGACACCCCGACCGGGCGGGTCGACGTGTTCGACGTCGATCCGGCCGCCGGTGCCGCCGGGCTGCACGACCGTCGGCCCGCCGCCGTCGTCGATCCGGCGGCCGGCCTGCCCGACGGTCTGGCCGTGGACTCCACCGGCGCCCTGTGGGTGGCACTGTGGGGCGGCTCCGCGGTGCACCGCTACACCCCGGACGGGGTGCTGGACACCGTCGTCCGGCTGCCGGTGAGCCGGGTGACCGCGTGCACGTTCGGCGATCCCGATCTCGGCACGCTGTTCGTGACGACGTCGCGCCAGGCGCTCACCGCCGACGAGCTCGCCGCCCAGCCGGCGGCCGGGGCGCTGTTCGCGGTGCGCCCGGGGACGACCGGCACGCCGGTGGCCGAGTTCAGCGGCTGAGGCCGATCACGGGTCGCTACCCTCCGTCGGGGCGGCAGCGGGCGAGGAGGAACGGGCGATGGGTGAGCGGACCCGGCGCGGCCCGTCCATGTTCGACGTCGCCCGGGTCGCCGGGGTGTCGCACCAGACCGTGTCCCGGGTGCTGAACGCGCACCCGAACGTCCGCGAGGTGACCCGCACCCGGGTGCTCTCCGCGATCGACGAGCTCGGGTACCGGCCGAACCGGGCCGCCCGGACGCTGGTCACCGGCCGGGACCGGGTGCTCGGCGTCGTCGCCCCCGGCTCGACGCTGTTCGGCCCGGTCTCGCTGCTCGCCGCGTTCGAGGAGCAGGCGGTCAACGCCGGCTTCGGGGTCAGCGTGGTGCGGATCCGCACGCTGGACGGCACCTCGGTGCGGGAGGCCGTCGACCGGCACCTCGACGGCCAGGTCTCGGGCATCGTGGTGATCGCCCCGGTGGCGCCGGTGGCCGCCGCGCTCGACGAGCTGCCCCGGACCGTCCCGCTGGTCACGGTGGACGGCGACCCGGCTCGCCCGGGCGCGATGGCCACCGTCGACCAGGTCGAGGGCGGCCGGGTGGCGACCCGGCGGCTGCTGGAGGCCGGGCACCGCACCGTCTGGCACATCTCCGGGCCGCCGGACTGGTTCGACGCGGCCGGCCGGGCCGCAGGCTGGGAGGCCGAGCTGCGGGCCGCGGGCTGCGAGGTGCCGCCGGTGGTGCCGGGGGACTGGAGCCCGGACGCCGGGTACCGGGCCGGGCAGTTCCTCGGCCGGATGCCCGAGGTGACCGCGGTGTTCGCGGCGAACGACGCGATGGCCACCGGTCTGCTGCACGCCCTGCACGAGCGTGGCCGGTCGGTGCCCGGCGACATCAGCGTCGTCGGGTTCGACGACGTGCCGTCCTCGGCGCACCTCATCCCGCCGCTGACCACGGTCCGTCCGGACTTCGAGGCCGTGGCGCGGGCGGCGCTGGAGCTGCTGGTCGCCGGGACCGACGGCTCCGGCGGCGTGCGCGACGTGGCCGGTGCGGCGGGCGGCGGTGCGGCGGGCGCCGGTGCTGCGGGCGCCGGTGCTGCGGCGGGCGCCGGTGACGCGCGCCGGGGCCCGGGCGGGGAGGCGGTCGCGCACCGCGGGGTGGTCCCGGTGCTGGTGGACCGGGACAGCGTCGGCCCGCCACCGGGCTGAGCCCGGCCGGAACGGCCTGCGGCGCGGGCCCCGGGGACGGCGGGTGACGCGCGGCCCGGAGCCTGCGGCGTGCCCCGGGCGGGGCCGGTGGCGCGGACCCGGTGGCGCGGACCTGGTGGCGCGGCGCCAGTGGCACGGACCTGGTGGCGCGGACCCGGCCGCGCGGACCCGGCGGCCGCGGGTCCGGTGACTCGCCCCGGAGGTCGGCGCGATCCCGAGACCGGCCCCGAACCTGCCGGCGCGACCCTCTCGCCCGCGTGGCCCCGGTTGCCTACTCTGGGGTACCGCCGCGCGCCCGCCCCCCGTCCCCGACACCGTTAGCGCTCACCCCGCCGACCCGCTGGAGCCGCGACGGCATTCGGTGCTGCCCAGCTTCCGGCGCATCTCACCTGCCTAGATCCACTCCGAAATTCGGTGATTCCCATCTCACGCGGTCTTTGTTAACGTTCACAGTCGACGAGCTGGAAGGCCAGCCGCCCGGCGCCCATCGCGCCGGGCGACATCTCGAAGAGGAGATCGCCCGTGTGGAAGAGAGTGCGCGCCGTCGCCGTCGGCGCTCTGCTGGTTGTGGGTCTGGCCGCGTGCGGCGGGGAGGGCGCCTCCGGTGGCGGGGGCGCGGGGACCGGTGCCTCCGCCGAGGACCTGCTGGTCGGCGTCGCGATGCCGACCCAGACCTCGGAGCGCTGGATCGCCGACGGCAACTCCGTGCGTGACCAGCTGAGCGAGGCCGGCTACCAGGTCGACCTGCAGTTCGCGAACGACGACATCCCGACCCAGTCGCAGCAGATCGACCAGATGATCACCCGCGGGGCCGATCTGCTGGTCGTCGCCGCGATCGACGGCACCGCGCTGTCCGGCCAGCTGCAGGCGGCCGCCGACGCCGGCATCCCGGTCATCTCCTACGACCGGCTGATCCGGGACACCGAGAACGTCGACTTCTACGTCACCTTCGACAACTTCCAGGTCGGCGTCGCCCAGGCGAACGCCCTGCTCACCGGCCTGGGCCTGCAGAACGAGGACGGCACGCCCGGCCCGGAGACCGGCCCGTTCGTGGTGGAGCTGTTCGCCGGCTCGCTGGACGACAACAACGCCTTCTTCTTCTACGACGGCGCGATGTCGGTGCTGCAGCCGCTGATCGACGACGGCACCCTGGTCGTCCGCAGCGGCCAGACCACCATCGAGCAGATCGCCACCCTGCGCTGGGCGCAGGAGACCGCGCAGCGCCGGATGGAGGACCTGCTCACCTCCGCCTACAGCGACGGGACGCCGGTCGCCGGCGTGCTCTCGCCCTACGACGGCATCTCCCGCGGCATCATCACCGCGCTGCAGAACGCCGGCTACGGCGGCCCGGACCGGCCGCTGCCGGTCGTCACCGGGCAGGACGCCGAGATCGCGTCGGTGAACCTGATCAGCCGCGGGGTGCAGAACTCGACGATCTTCAAGGACACCCGCGAGCTCGCCGCACAGGCCGTCGTCGCGGCCCAGGCGTTCCTCGAGGGCGGCGTCCCGGAGGCCAACGACACCACCACCTACGACAACGGCGTCAAGGTCGTCCCGTCGTACCTGCTCCCGGTGCAGACGGTGTACCAGGAGAACATCCAGCAGGTGCTCGTCGACTCGGGGTACTACACCGCCGAGGACGTCGAGCGCGGCCAGCAGGGCTGATCCCGATCCCGGGTGCCCGGGCCGACACCCTCCCCGGCCCGGGCACCCGTCACCACGAAGCACGGAGGACCTCGTGCCCGATCACGAGCCGGCCGGTGAGCAGCCGGACACGATTCTCGAGATGCGCTCCATCACCAAGACCTTCCCCGGCGTCACGGCGCTGTCCGAGGTCTCCCTCGCGGTGCGCCGCGGCGAGATCCACGCGATCTGCGGGGAGAACGGAGCGGGCAAGTCGACCCTGATGAAGGTGCTGTCCGGGGTGCACCCGGCGGGGAGCTACGAGGGCGAGATCGTCCTCGACGGGCGGACCGCCCGGTTCTCCGGCATCCGGGACAGCGAGTCCGACGGCGTGGTGATCATCCACCAGGAGCTGGCCCTGATCCCGCACCTGTCGATCGCCGAGAACATCTTCCTCGGCAACGAGCGGCGCGGCCGGTTCGGGCTGGTCGACTGGGCCCGCACGCACCGCGAGGCGGCGGCGCTGCTCGGCGAGGTCGGGCTGGACGAGAGCCCGTCCACCCCGGTCGGCCGGCTCGGCGTCGGCAAGCAGCAGCTCGTCGAGATCGTCAAGGCGATGGCGAAGGACGTCCGGCTGCTGATCCTGGACGAGCCGACCGCCGCGCTGAACGACACCGACTCGGCGCACCTGCTGGACCTGCTGCGCCGGTTCCGGGACAGCGGCATCACCGCGATCATCATCTCGCACAAGCTCGACGAGATCGTCCAGATCGCCGACCGCACCACGGTGATCCGGGACGGGCACAGCGTCGAGACCTTCACCATCGCCGACGAGCCCGCCCCGCGTAACCGGATCATCCGCGGGATGGTCGGGCGGGACCTGGCGTCGTTCTACCCGGACCGGGAGTCCCGGCCGGGGGAGGAGATGCTGCGGATCTCGGACTGGACGGTCCGCCACCCCACCCAGGACCGGACGGTGGTGCACTCGGCGTCGCTGTCGGTGCGGGCCGGAGAGGTCGTCGGGATCGCCGGGCTGATGGGCGCCGGGCGCACCGAGCTCGCGATGAGCGTGTTCGGCCGCTCCTGGGGCCGCGACATCAGCGGCCGGTTGTTCGTCGGCGGCCGGGAGGTCCGGGCCCGGACGGTGGACGAGGCGATCCGGGCCGGGATCGCCTACGTCACCGAGGACCGCAAGCACTACGGCCTGAACCTGGTGGAGGACATCCGCCGCAACGTCTCGGCGGCCGGGCTGTCCCGGCTCGCGAGGCGGGGCTGGGTGGACGCCGACCGGGAGCACCGGGTCGCCGAGGACTACCGGCGTGACCTGGGCATCCGCACCGCCGGTGTGACGAGCGGGGTCGGCACCCTCTCCGGCGGGAACCAGCAGAAGGTCGTGCTGGCGAAGTGGCTGTTCACCGAGCCGGAGGTGCTGATCCTCGACGAGCCGACCCGCGGCATCGACGTGGGCGCCCGCTACGAGATCTACGTGATCATCAACCGGCTGGTGGAGGCCGGGAAGGCGGTCCTGGTCATCTCCTCCGAGCTGCCGGAGCTGCTCGGCATCTGCGACCGCATCTACACCCTGTCCGCCGGCCGGATCACCGGAGAGGTGCCGGTCGCCGAGGCCACCCAGGAGGGCCTGATGGCCCTCATGACCGAGGAGTCGGAGTCTGCCGCATGACCAGCACCCTCAAGCGGGACCCGGCCGGCGAGAGCGGCGCCGCCGCCGCCCTGCACACCGGGACGAACAACCTGCGGACGCTGCTCACCCGCAACCTGCGCCAGAGCGGCATCGTGATCGCCTTCGTCGCGATCGTGGCGCTGTTCGCGGTGCTCACCGGCGGCGTCTCGCTGAGCCCCGGCAACATCACCAACATCGTCCTGCAGTACTCCTACATCCTGGTGCTCGCGATCGGCATGGTGATCGTGATCGTCGGCGGGCACATCGACCTGTCGGTCGGCTCGGTGGTCGCGCTGACCGGCGCGATCGCCGCGGTGCTGGTGATCGGCGGCGGCCTGCCCTGGTGGGTCGGGATCGCGGCCGCGATCGGCACCGGCGTGCTGGTCGGCGCCTGGCACGGGTTCTGGGTCGCCTACGTCGGCATCCCGGCGTTCATCGTGACCCTGGCCGGGATGCTGCTGTTCCGCGGCCTGACCCTGCAGGTGCTCGGCAACATCTCGCTCTCGCCGTTCCCGGCCGAGTACCAGATGGTCGCGGGCGGCTTCGTCAACGGCCTGATCGGCGGGCAGGGCTTCGACGCGTTCACCATGCTGATCGCCGCGGTCGGCGTCGCCGGGTACGCGGCGTTCGCCTACCGCTCGCGGATCGCGAAGGTCCTCGACCTGCAGCAGGTCGAGTCGTTCCCGCTGTTCGCCTGCCGGATCGCGCTGGTCGGCGTCGTCGTGCTGGCCTTCGCCTGGCAGCTGGCCACCTCCCGCGGGCTGCCGGTGGTGCTGGTGATCCTCAGCGTGCTGGTGCTGGCCTACGGCCTGATCACCCGGCGCACCGTGTTCGGCAGGCACGTCTACGCGATCGGCGGGAACCTGGCCGCGGCCCGGCTGTCCGGTGTGAAGGCCAGGGCCGTCACGTTCTGGATCTTCGTGAACATGGGCTTCCTGGCCGGCATCGCCGGGGTCATCTACTCGGCCCGCTCCAACGGCGCCCAGCCCGCGGCCGGGACGATGTTCGAGCTGGACGCGATCGCCGCCGCCTTCATCGGTGGCGCCGCGGTGACCGGCGGCGTCGGCACCGTGGTCGGCGCGCTGGTCGGCGGGCTGATCATGGCGGTGATGAGCAACGGCATGCAGCTGATGGGCGTCGACCAGTCGATGCAGTCGGTCGTCAAGGGGCTGGTGCTGCTGCTGGCGGTCGCGTTCGACGTCTGGAACAAGCGCCGCGCGCGCGGCACCGGGTCGTAACCCACCCGTCAGCCGGGAGCGGTGTGGACGGAACACGGGCCGGGCACAGTGCAGGTATGAGTGAGAGCAGCAACCAGCACGCCGACGTCTCCTGGCCGCACCCGGGCAGCGAGTCCGCCCGCCTCGGCGGGCACTACGCCCCGGCCGACGGTGCCGCCGACCGGTCCGCCCGCGAGCACGACGGGCGGCCGGCCGGCGACCGGTCCGGCCGTGCGGTCCGGCCCGGGGCGCGCGGCTGACCGGCCGGTCCGTCCCCGGCACCCTCAGCCGGTCGCGCCGTCCCACAGCGCCAGCAGGGCGCTCCGGCGCTCGGCCCGGTCCAGGCCGCGCAGGTCGGCGGTGCCGCGCTCGGTCACGACCACGTCGACGTCCTGGGACGGGGTGCTGACCGGCCGGGACAGCCGCCGCACCAGCGTCGGCGCTCCGCGGTGGGCCGAGGCGAGCGCGATCACCGACAGGCCGTCCCCGCGCACCCCGGCCGCGGCGAAGTCCGGGTGCCCGCCGATCATCCCGGCCGCCGAGCGGCCCAGACCCTCGACGTTGACCTGCCCGTCGACGTCGATCTCCAGCGCCGCGTTCAGCGCGATCAGCGGCGGCGCCCCGGCCGCGGAGAGCCGGCCGATGTCGTGCGTGTGCTCGACCGGGTGCAGCAGCGCCCGCCCGTCCGCCCAGTCGTAGAGCCGCCGGGTCCCGGCCAGGTAGGTGCTGACCGGCCGGTCCAGCAGCAGCCCGCGGGCGTCCAGGTCGACCACCGGATCGGGCAGCAGGCCGGAGTCGAGCCGCACCGGGACCTCGATCGCGGCGGCCATCGCGGCGGCGAGCCGGCCGGGGCCGACCTGGATCCGGGCCCCGGGCGGGACGAGCGCGGCGACCCGGCGGGCGATCGCCCCGTCGTCCGCGGTGGGCGGCGGGACGGTGAGCTCGGCCGGGCCGTCGCCGGTCTCCGCGAGGACGGTCACCGCGTCCGCGGGCAGCGCGGGCCCGGCGTCGGCGCACGGGCTGCCGTGCGACAGCACCGCCGCGACCGGCACCCCGGCCGCCACCAGGCCGCGCAGGTAGCCGACCTCGGCGCCGAACCGCAGGCCGCCGTCCGGGCCGCGGACCACGGACGCGACCAGCACGTCGGGGCGCAGCGGACCGCGCAGCAGCGCGGGCACCGCCGACAGCCGGGCCGGGACGAGGTGCGCGGCGCCGGACTCGACGGCCGCCCGGGTGCCGGGCCCGCCCATCACGACCCGGACGTCGTCGAACGCGGCCGGATCGAGATCCGGCGCCGGCACCGGATGCCAGCCCAACACGACCGACACGCCGCGGCCCGCGGCGACCCGGGACAGCGGCCCGTGCAGCGCCCGCGGGGTGCCGCAGCCGTCGGCCAGCGCGACCCGGCTGCCGGGGCGGACCAGTGCGGCGAGTGCGGACTCCGGACCGTGCGTCATGGGAGCAGCATCGGCCACCGGGCGCCGGGGCCCGCGGTCAGGTCGTGCAGACGCCCGGGCAGCGGCCGAGCGTGCGGTGCAGCGTGACGGTGGTGCCGTCGGCGCCCGGCCGCACGGAGACGTCCTCGGCGCAGGCGGTGATCATCAGCAGTCCGCGGCCGCGGTGGCCGTTGTCCTCCGGCGGGTCCCGCCAGCAGCCGTGGTCGGACACCTGGACGCGGACCCGCGGGCCCGGCCGCTGCACCTCGGCGCGCAGCGTGACGGTGCCGTCGGCGCCCAGCGGGTCGTCGCCGTAGGCGTGCTCGACGCTGTTGGACACCGCCTCGTTCACCGCCAGCACCAGGTCCGACGCCGTCTCGCAGGCGTGCTCCGCGCCGCACAGCGACGCCAGCCACCGGCCGACCTCCCGGCGGGCGCGGCTCGCGGCGCGCGGCTCGGCGGTCAGTTCCAGGACGAGGTGCGCGGCCATGGGTCGGCGTACCCCGCCGGGCGCCCGGCAACGCGTCCGTTGCGGGACGGGGTGCATCACATCCGTTCGACTCGCGGGCCGCGGGGCGTGGGCATACCGTCGCAAACGATGGGTACCTATCGTCGCCGCCGCGGGGAGCGGCATGGCTGAGGTCGATACCGGGGCCGGGACCGTGGGCCGCGACGACGCCTACGCGCACCTCGAGGCCCCGCTGCGCGCCTTCGCCGCCGCCGCCCCGGACGATCCGGACCGCGACCGGCTGCGCGACGAGCTGGTGCGCGGGTTCCAGCCGGTCGTCACGAACATCGCGAACCGGTACCGGCAGCGCGGCGAGCCCGTCGACGACCTGGAGCAGGTCGGCGCGATCGGCATGATCAACGCGCTGGACCGGTTCGATCCGGCCCAGGGCACCCCGTTCCTGGCGTTCGCGGTCCCCACCGTCACCGGCGAGATCCGCCGGCACTTCCGGGACCGCACCTGGTCGATGCGGGTGCCGCGGCGGCTCAAGGACGTCCAGGCCCGGCTGGGCCGGGCCCAGGAGGAGCTGTCGTCGCGGCTGGGCCGCGCGCCGCGGGTCTCCGAGCTCGCCGAGCACCTCGGGATCGGCCGCGAGGAGGTCATCGAGAGCCTGCAGGCGCGGGAGGGCTACCGGGCCGACTCGCTGGACCAGCTGGTGGGGCAGACGGACAGCCCGCTGGGTGACGTCGTCGGCGGGATCGACACCGGCCTGGACGCCGTCGACGCCCGCGAGTCGCTGCGCCCGGCCCTGCGCAAGCTCCCGGAACGCGAGCGCACGATCCTCATGCTGCGCTTCTTCGGCAACCGCACGCAGACCCAGATCGCCGAGCAGGTCGGGCTGTCCCAGATGCACGTCTCGCGGCTGCTCGCGCGCACCCTGGTCACGCTGCGCGGGCATCTCGCCGAGGAACCGGCGGCGGACGCCGGCGACCGGGACCGGCCACGGCTCCCGGAGGCCGGCTGACCGGATCGGGTGCCGTGTTTCGGCGCGGTGACCGTGGGTACTCTCCCGAGTTCCACGCACGTCGCCGTCCGTTCGTCAGCGCGGCCGGTCGTGCCATACCGAGTTGGTCCGTGCCGGAGTGCCGAGCGCGCCGCCGACCCGGCGGTACCGGCCCCGGTCCGGCACCGCCGGCGCGTCGCCGCGCCCGGCCCCGGCGTCGGAGCAGGGGAGGACCGTGATGGCCAAGAAGGCAGACAAGAACAAGAAGGCCGAGAAGGCCGAGAAGGACAAGAAGAGCAAGAAGATCGAGTCCGCGAAGAAGGACGTGAAGAAGGCCCGCCGCGCGGAGGAGAAGAAGGCCGAGCAGGCCGTCCGCGACGCCGCCAAGGCCGAGAAGAAGGCCAAGGAGAAGGCCAAGGAGCAGCGCAAGGAGCAGGAGCGCGCCGCGAAGGCCGAGAAGAAGGCGGCGAAGAAGGCCAAGGCCGCCCGGCTGGAGAAGGTCGCCAGCGCGAAGGCCGCGGAGAAGGCCGAGCGCAAGGCCGCCGAGAAGGCGAGCGAGAAGGTCGTCGCGGAGAAGCCGGGCACCGGCGTGGGCACCCCGGAGACGGACCCGTCGGCGAAGGAGGCCCGCCGCCGCGAGGCCGAGGCCGCCGCCGCCCGGATCGCCGAGGCGGTCAGCAGGAAGGTCAACGGCAGCCGGCCCGCGAAGGCCGGAAAGGCCTGACCAGGCCCGGAAAGGCCCGGAAAGGTCCGGGCCGCACCGGTACCGGCGCGCCCGGGTCCGCACGAGCGGGCCCGGGCGCGTCGGCGTCCGGGTGATCTTGCGCGGCCAAACGCATGAGTAGATGTTCAGTCTTGCACCTTTACATCTCGCAGTCGTAGCGTTCCCTCGTCCGAGCCCACGAGGAGAACTGCCGTGCACATCGCCGAGGGATACCTGCCACCGCTGCACGCGGCGGCCTGGACCGTGGTCGCCGCCCCGTTCGTGGTGCACGGCGCACGCGCCGTCGTCGTCCGGGTGCGTGAGGACCCGGACGCCAAGCTGCTCCTCGGCGCCGCCGGGGCGTTCACCTTCGTGCTGTCCGCGCTGAAGATCCCCTCGGTGACCGGCTCGTCGTCGCACCCGACCGGCACCGGGCTGGGGGCGGTGCTGTTCCGGCCCCCGGTGATGGCGCTGATCGGCACGGTGGTGCTGGTCTTCCAGGCCCTGCTGCTCGCGCACGGCGGGCTCACCACGCTCGGCGCGAACGCGTTCTCGCTGGCCGTCGCCGGTCCGTGGATCGCCTACGGCTCCTACCTGGCGGTCCGCCGGCTGGGCGGCACGCTGGGGCCTGCGGTGTTCGTCGCGGCGTTCCTGGCCGATCTCGGCACCTACACCGTCACCAGCGCGCAGCTGGCACTCGCCTTCCCGGACCCGACGTCCGGCTTCGGCGGCGCGTTCCTGACCTTCGCCTCGATCTTCTCGATCACCCAGATCCCGCTGGCCGTCGCCGAGGGCCTGCTGACCGTGCTGGTGGTCCGGCTGCTGGTCCGGATCACCCCCGACGAGCTGCGCAGGCTCGGCGTGCTGCGCCCGCGCGACACCACCGGAACCGAGCCGACGGAGGCCACGGCGTGAAGCGTTCGACACTGGTCAATCTGCTGCTCGTGGTCGCCGTCGTGGCGCTGTTCGCGATCCCGGCGCTGTTCGTGCCCGGCGAGTACTCCGGCGCCGACGGCCAGGCGGGCGACGCGATCGACGCCACCGGGTACGAGCCCTGGTTCGAGCCGGTCTGGGAGCCGCCGTCCGGCGAGATCGAGTCGGGCATCTTCGCGATCCAGGCCGCTGCCGGCGCGGGCGTGCTCGGCTACTGCCTCGGCGTCGCCCGGACCCGCTCGCGGCAGCGCAGCGGCTCCGCGCCCGCCGCCGAGAGCTGATGCTGCTGATCGACGAGACCGCGTACGCCGGCCGCTGGCGCTCCCGGCACCCGGGGGAGAAGGCGTTCCTGGCGCTCGGCCTGCTCGCGCTGGCGGTGCTGCTCCCGCCCTGGCCCGGCGCCCTGCTCTGCGGGGCCGCCGCGCTCGGCCTGCTGCTCGCCGGCGCCCGGATCCCGCTGCGCACGGTCGGCAGGCTGCTCCGGCTGCCGCTCGGGTTCGTGCTGGTGGGGGCGCTGCCGCTGCTCGTGACGGTCGGCGGCGACCCGTGGCTCGCCCCGGCGCCGGGCGGCCCGCTGCGCGCCGCCGAGCTCGTCGGCCGGGCGATGGCCGCGGTCGGCTGCCTGATCCTGTTCGCCGCGACCACCCCGATCGCGGACACCCTGCCGCGGCTGCGGTGGCTGCCGCGGGCGGTCACCGAGATCGCCCTGCTGATCTACCGGATGCTGTTCCTGCTGCTCGACTCGCTGCGCGCGGTCCGCGAGGCGCAGACCCTGCGGATGGGGTTCCGCACCCGCCGGGCGACGTTCCGGTCGCTGGCCGGGCAGGGCGGCGCGGTGTTCGTCCGGGCGTTCGACCGGGCCCGCAGGCTGGAGGCCGGGCTGGCCGTCCGCGGCTACGACGGCGAGCTGGCCGTGCGGGTCACCTCCCGGCCGGTGTCGCGGGCGTTCGTCGCCGCGAGCGCGGTGCTGCTCGCCGGGATCGTCGCCGCCACCGTGGTGGTGCTGCGGTGACCGCGCCGGTGCTCGAGGCCCGCGATCTGGTGTTCGGCTACCGCGGCGGCCCCCCGGTGCTCGACGGCGCCGATCTCGCCGTGTGCCCGGACCGCAGGCTCGCCGTGCTCGGCCCGAACGGCGGCGGCAAGACGACGCTGTTCCGGCTGCTGCTCGGGCTGCTCCGGCCGCACAGCGGGGAGGTGCTGCTCGACGGCGAGCCGCTGGACCGCAGCCGGCGCGGGCTGGTCCGGCTGCGGGAGAGCGTGCAGCTCGTCCTGCAGGACCCCGACGACCAGCTGTTCGCCGCCGACGTCGGGCAGGACGTCTCGTTCGGCCCGCTCAATCTCGGGCTCGACGACGACGAGGTGGCCCGCCGGGTGGCCGGCGCGCTGGCCGCGGTCGGCGCCACCGAGCTGGTCGACCGGCCCACCCACCAGCTCTCGTTCGGGCAGCGCAAGCGGGTCGCGATCGCCGGTGCGCTGGCGGTGCGGCCGCGGGTGCTGGTGCTCGACGAGCCGACCGCCGGGCTGGACCCGGCCGGCGTCGAGGAGCTGGTCGCCGTGCTGGCCCGGCTGCACCGCGACGGGACCGCCGTCGTGCTGTCCACCCACGACGTCGACCTGGCCCACCGGTGGGCCGACGACGTCGCCGTCGTCGCCGGGGGCCGGGTCCGGACCGGTCCGGCGGACCAGGCGCTGGGGGACACCGCGCTGCTCGCCGGGGCCCGGCTCGGGCCGGCCTGGGCGCCCGCGGTCGCCCGGCTGCTCGCCGAGCTCGGCCACGACGGGCCGCCGCCGCGTACCGCCGCGGAGCTGCACGAGCTGCTCGACGGTCCGGCCGGGCGCGCGGGGCGGGCGGAGCGCAGTGCCGTGGACGGACGGCCGGCCACCGGGCGGTGATCCGGGGCGCCCCGCCGCGAGCTGCTCCGGTTGCGTGGTGAGGTGTTCGGGCGAGAGGGTGACGCAGGTGAGCGTCCCGGAGTCGGCCGATGAGCCGGACCTCAGCCTCCCCAGCTCCGCCCGGATCTACGACTTCCTGCTCGGCGGCGGGCACAACTTCGCCGTCGACCGGCAGCTGGCCGAGCGGATCCTGCAGGTGGTGCCCGCCGCCCGGGACACCGCGGTGGCCAACCGGGCGTTCCTCGGCCGGGCCGTGCGGGCCTGCCTGGACCGCGGCTGCCGGCAGTTCCTCGATCTCGGGTCCGGCATCCCGACGGTCGAGGCGGTGCACGAGACCGCCCAGCGGTACGACCCGTCCGCCCGGGTCGCCTACGTCGACACCGATCCGGTCGCGGTGGCGATCTCCCGCGACGTGCTCGCCGGCTCCGATCGCGCGACGGTCACCGCGGCGGACCTGACCGACCCGGACGCGGTGCTGTCCGCGCCCGGCGTCGCCGGCCTGCTCGATCCCGCGGAGCCGACCGCCGTGCTCGCCGTCTCGGTGCTGCACTACGTCGCCGACGACGACCTGGTGGCCCGGCTGATCGGGCGCTACTGCTCCGCGTTCGGCCCGGGCAGCATGCTGGTGCTCTCGCACGGCAGCACCGACGTCGACGATCCGGCGGCGGTCGCCGGGACGGTGGGCATGCAGCAGCTGGCCCGGGACAGCGGCCATCCGCTGGTGCTCCGGGACCGGGGCGTCCTGCGCCGGGTCACCGCGGGGGTGGACCCGCTCGAACCGGGCCTGGTCGACATCACCCGCTGGCGCTGCGACGAACCGGCCCCGGGACCCGTCCTCGGGATGTACGCGCTGGTCGGGACGGTGCGCGCTCAGTCCCGGTAGACCCCGGGGCGCTTCTCCAGGAACGCGGTGACCGCCTCCTGCAGGTCCGCCGAGACCAGCGCGCCGCTGTTCCAGGTGGCGATCTGGTCGAGACCGTCGGCGATCGAGTGGTCCCGGGCGTAGGTGATCGCGTGCTTGGTGCCGCGCAGCGCCAGCGGCGACTTCGCGGCCAGCTCGGTGGCCAGCGCGGTGACGCCCTGCTCGAGTGCGTCGGCGTCGTCGAACACGCCGTTGACCAGCCGCAGCTGCTGGGCCTCGGTGCCGGACACCGGGCGGCAGGTGTAGGCCATCTCCCGGGCGACGCCCTCGCCGACGATCCGCGGCAGCCGCTGCAGGACGCCGACGTCGGCGGCCAGCCCCATGTCCACCTCCTTCAGCACGAACGACGCGTCGGCCGTCGCGTACCGCAGGTCGCAGGCCACGGCCAGGTCGAGACCGGCGCCGAGGCAGACGCCGTGCACCGCGGCGAGCACCGGCTTGCGGCAGCGCTCGACGGCGGTCAGGCAGTCCTGCAGGTCCAGGATGGTCCGGCGCAGCTTCTCCGCGCCGTGCCCCGGGGAGGGATCGGACGCGGTCTCCTTCAGCCCGCCGAGCATCGCGACGTCGATCCCGGAGCAGAAGTGCCTGCCGTTCCCGCTGATCACGACCACCCGGGCGGACGGGTCGGCGTCCAGCTCGTGCATCGCGTCGCGCAGCCCGGACCACATCGGCCCGTGCAGCGCGTTCGCCGCCTCCGGCCGGTCCAGGCGCACCCGCGCGATCCCCTCGGTCACCTCGACCGCGATGCCCGTCGGCTCGCCCATGGAGTGCACTCCCTCGTGTCCGGTGTCGGTTCCGGGCCGAGGCTACCGCGGAGTAACCCGCGACTGACAGGATGCGCTGGTGCAACGGGGCAGCGCGGCCGGCCGGCCGGACCGGATGTGGTGGGTGGCCTGCGGGCTGTTGTTCGCGACCGCGTTCGGCACCAACGTGCCGACCCCGTTGCTGCTGGTCTACCGGGTCGAGCTGGATCTCGCACCGAGCACCCTGGCCGCGATCTTCGGGGTCTACG
The DNA here is from genome assembly GCF_039526905.1 of Pseudonocardia kongjuensis. NCBI lineage: Bacteria > Bacillati > Actinomycetota > Actinomycetes > Pseudonocardiales > Pseudonocardiaceae > Pseudonocardia > Pseudonocardia kongjuensis. The sequence continues at coordinate 139,763 of NZ_BAAAJK010000010.1, forward strand.
CGCTCGGGCTCGCGCCGTCGCTGCTGCTCGGCGGGCCCGCCTCGGACCGGTACGGCCGGACCCGGGTGCTGCTGCCCGCCGCGGTCGGCGTGGCCGGGGCGTCGCTGCTGTTCCTCGGCGGCGCGTCCGCGCTGTGGCTGCTGTTCGCCGCCCGGTTCGTGCAGGGCCTGGCGTCCGGCGCGATCTTCTCGGTGGGCAGCGCCTGGCTGCAGGACCAGGCCGGGACGGCGGGCGCCGCGCGGGCGGCCCGGGCCGCGTCGGTCGCGCAGAGCGCGGGATTCTGCCTGGGCCCGCTGTGCTCCGGGCTGATCGCCGCCTACGGGCCGTGGCCGCTCACCCTGCCCTACCTGGTGCACGTCGCGCTGCTGGTGCCCGCGGCCGGCGCGGTGCTGCTGGTCGCCGGTGTCACCCGCCCGGTCGGTGACGGGCCGCGGCGCGGGCTGCTGCCCCGCCCCGGCCTGGCCGCCCCGGCCCGGCGGACGTTCGTCCGGGTCGTCGTGCCGACCGCGGTGTGCGTGTACGCGTTCCCGTCGGTGGCGGTCACCGCGCTGCCGCTGCTGCTGCCCGGGATCACCGGTCTGGTCGCCTTCACCGGGCTGCTCGCCGCGCTCACCCTCGGCACCGGCACGCTGGTGCAGCCGTTCGCGCACCGGCTCGGCGCCCGCACCGGGCCGGTCGGTGCCGCGCTCGGCGCGCTCGGGTTCGGCGTCGGGGCGCTCGCCGCGCCCACCGGATCGGTGCTCGCCGTCGCGGTCGCCGGGGTGCTGCTCGGCGCCGGCGGCGGACTGTGCCTCAACGCCGGGCTGACCCTGGTCGGGCGGCTGGCCCCGGCGTCCGGCCGGGGCGCGGCGAACGGGGTGTTCTACACCGCGGCCTACGTCGGGTTCGCGATGCCGTTCCTGGCGACCGCGTTCGTCGGGGTGGACGCGCTGATGTGGCCGCTGCTGGTGCTCGGCACCGCGGCCGCGGCGACGGCCGGCTGGCTGGCGCTGCGGATGCGCGCCGCCTGCTGAGCGGGCGGCACCGCGTCCTACCCTCGTCGGGTGCCCGACCTGACCAGCACCGCCAACCCGCGCGTCAAGAACCTGGTCCGGCTGCGCACCCGCCGGCACCGCGACGCCGCGGGCGTCACCCTGATCGAGGGGCACGACGAGCTGGCACTCGCGCTCGACGCCGGCGTCCGGCCGGCCGAGGTGTACTGGGCGCCCGGCCTGGTCGCCGATCCCGGGCTGCTGGACCGGATGCCCGGCGCCCGGACGTTCTCGGTCAGCCCCGAGGTGTTCGCCCGGATCGCCTACCGGGAGTCCCCGGACGGCTGGCTTGCCGTCGCCGACGCCCCCGGCCGCCCGCTGGACGCGCTGGAGCTGCGCCCGGACGCGCTGGTGCTGGTCGCGGAGGGGATCGAGAAGCCGGGGAACGTCGGCGCGATGCTGCGCACCGCCGAGGCGTGCGGGGTGGACGCGGTCGTGATCGCGACCGCGGACCGGGCCGGGACCGACTTCGCGAACCCGAACGTGGTCCGGGCCTCGAAGGGGACGGTGTTCGCGGTGCCGGTCGCCTCGGCGTCCTCGGAGGAGGTGCTCGACTGGCTGCGCCGGCGCGGGCTGCGGGTGCTCGTGACGACCCCGGCCGGCCGCACCGAGCTGGGCGCCGCCGATCTCACCGGGCCGTCCGCGCTGGTCATCGGCACCGAGGCGACCGGAGTCACCGAGCTGTGGCACGACGGCGCCGACGAGACCGTGGTGATCCCGATGCAGGGCACCGTCAACTCGCTGAACGCCTCGATCGCCGCCGCGGTGGTGCTGTTCGAGGCCGTCCGGCAGCGCCGGGGTACGTCGGCGCGATGACGCGCCGGGCCCTCCCCGCTGCGTAGCCTGCGCGGCATGCCGACCGCGCGCGATGTGCTGGTGGCGGCGGTCACCGCCGCCGTGGCGGTCACCGGTGCGCTGCTCGGCGACCCGTCCGGGCGGCCGCTGCTGCCCTGGGGGATCGTGCTGATCGGGGCCGCGACGGTGGCACTGTGCTGGCGCAGCCGGTTCCCGGTGCCGGTGCTCGGCGCCGTGATGGTGCCGACCGCGCTCTACTACTGGCTCGACCATCCCGACGGGCCCGCGTCGCTGCTCGTCGCGGTCGCGGTCTATACGGTCGCCAGCCGGGTGAGCTGGCCGCGCGCCGTGCTGACCGGGCTGATCGTGGTGCTGGCCTGGGCGGGCACCGAGGTGCTCGTCGTACGGAACCCGCCTGATCCGGTCGACCACTACGGGTGGATCGCCGTGACGGTCGCGCTCGGCGTGGCGGTCGGCGCGGTCCGCCGCGCCGCGGAGCTGTCCGCGGAGCAGGCCGAGGAACGGCTCGCGCGCCGCGTCGAGCAGGAGCGGCTGCGGATCGCCAGGGACGTGCACGACGTCGTCTCGCACAGCCTGTCCATGATCGTCGTGCAGGCCGGCGTCGGTGCGCACGTCGCGGCCCGGCGGCCGGAGGAGGCGGTGGCGGCGCTGCACCGCATCCGGGACGCCGGCACCGACGCGCTGCGCGAGCTGCGCGGCACCCTGGAACTGCTGCGTGAGGGCCCCGAGCCGCCCGCCGACCCGCCTGCGCACGGTCTCGACCGGCTCGACGAGGTCATCAGCGCAGGCCGGTCGGCCGGGCTGGACGTCACCGTCACCGGCGACCCCGGACCGCTGCCCGACGGCGCGGACCGCACGGTGTTCGCGATCGTCCGGGAGGCGGTCACCAACACCGTGCGGCACGCGCCGGTGGCGTCCCGGGTGGAGGTGTCGATCACCCGCGACGCCGGCCTGCTGCATGTGCGCGTCGCCGACGACGGCGGGCCGCCCGGACGCCCGGCCCGTCCGCCCGGCCAGGGCCTGCGCGGTCTCGCCGAGCGGGCCGAGGCATTGGGCGGGCGGGTGCGGGCCGCGCCCGCCGCGGAGGGTTTCGTCGTCGAGGCGGAGCTGCCGGACGGGAGCCGGGCGTGACCGGGGACGTCCGGGTGCTGCTCGCCGACGACCAGCCGCTGATCCGGGCCGGACTGCGGGTGCTGCTGGAGACCGAACCCGGCTACGCGGTCGCCGGCGAGGCCGCGGACGGCGCGGAGGCGGTCCGGCTGGCCCGGGCGCACCGGCCGGACGTGGTGATGATGGACGTCCGGATGCCCGGCACGGACGGCCTGGACGCCCTCGAGGCCATCGCCGCGGATCCCGCGCTGGCCGGTACCCGGGTGGTCGTGCTGACGACCTTCGACCTGGACGTCTACGTGTACCGGGCGCTGCGTGCCGGGGCCAGCGGCTTCCTGCTCAAGGACACCGAACCGGTGGCGCTGCTGCGCGCGATCGACCTGGTGCACGCCGGCGAGGCGCTGCTCGCACCGTCGGTGACCCGGCGGCTGATCACCGAGTTCGCCCGGCACGGCCCCGCGGCGCCACCGGGCGAGGATCGGCTCGCGGTCCTGACCCGCCGGGAACGGGAGGTGCTCGCCCTCGTCGGCACCGGCCGGACCAACGGCGAGATCGCCGCCCAGCTGGTGATCAGCCCGGCCACCGCGCGCACCCACGTCGGGCGGCTGCTGACCAAGCTGGACGCCCGGGACCGGGTGCAGCTCGTGGTGATCGCGCACGAGGCCGGGCTGGTCGGCCGCCGCTGACGCGCCCGGCGGGTGGGGCGATCCCCGGGGCCGGCCCCGGGGTCGTACGTCGGTGCGGGTAGCGGTGGGTGACGTCGTCGCGCCGACGCGCCGGACCGGTGCTGCGGCGAGGCTCGTCGCCATGACCCGACGGATCGGACGCCGTGGCTTCCTCGGCCTCGCCTGCGCCGCCGCGGGCGGAGTGGTGCTGGGCGGCTGCGCAGGCGTTCCGGCATCGCCGCTGCCCGTGCCGGCGCCCCGCCCGCTGGCGATCCCGCCGCTCGCCCCCTCGACCACCCGCGACGGCGTCCGCACGTTCGCGCTGACCGCTGCGCCCGGGACGAGTGCGTTCCACCCCGGTGTGCGGACCCCCACCTGGGGCTACGACGTGGCGTTCGGCGGACCCACGATTCGCGCGTCCCGCGGTGAGCGGGTCCGCGTCCACGTCACCAACGGCCTGCCGGAGACCACCTCCACGCACTGGCACGGCATGACGCTGCCCGCCGAGCACGACGGCGGACCGCACGCCCCGATCGAGCCCGGCGCCACCTGGAGCCCGGAGTGGACGATCGAGCAGCCGGCCGCGACCCTCTGGTACCACCCGCACCCGCACGGCGTCACCGAGCGGCACGTCCACCGGGGGTTGGCCGGACTGTTCCTCGTCGACGAACCGGATGGTGCCTCCCCGCTCCCGCACCGCTACGGCGTCGACGACATCCCGCTCGTCGTGACCGACCGGACCTTCACCGCGGACGGGGAGTTCGAGACCCGCCGGCGCAGCGCGCACGGCCTGGTCGGGGACACGCTGCTGGTGAACGGGACCGTCGCGCCGTACCTGGCGTCGTCGTCGTCCCGGATCCGGTTGCGGGTGCTCAACGCGTCACCGGCCCGCTGCTACCGGTTCGCCCGGTCCGACGACCGTCCGATGGTGCTGGTCGGGACCGACTCCGGGCTGCTGGCGGCCCCTCGGACGGTCGGCTCTGCTCTGCTCACCCCCGGTGAGCGGGCCGAGCTGCTGCTCGATCTCGACCCCGGCCGCCCGGTGACGCTGCGGTCGCTGCCGCAGGATCTCGGTGCGGTGTCCGGCACGGAGCGCTCGATCGGTGCCATGGACACCCTCGACGTCCTGCGGATCCGGCCGGCCGGTGTGCTCGAACCGTCGGCACCGCTGCCCGGCGCGCTGCCGCACGAACCGGGTCCCGACGAGTCCGCGGCGAGCCGGGTACGCCGCTTCGAGCTCGGCAACGACGTGATCAACGGCCGGGCGATGGACATGACCCGGATCGACGAGATCGTGCAGGCCGGCGCCACCGAGATCTGGGAACTCGCCAACGTGCACTCCCGTCCGCACAACATGCACGTGCACGACGCGCGCGGTCAGGTGGTCGAGGCGGACGGGCGGGCGGTCGCACCGGCGCAGCGGAGCTGGAAGGACACCTTCTACGTCCCGCCGCGGACGGTGCTGCGGGTGCTCCTGCGGTTCGGGAGGCACCCGGACCCGGCCCGGCCATTCATGTACCACTGCCACCTGCTGTACCACGAGGACCAGGGGATGATGGGCCAGTTCGTGCTCGTCCCGGAGGGCACCGATCCCGGTTCGGTGCCGCGCACCCCGCTCACCCACGGTGCGGATCATGGGTGAGCGCGCCCGCCTGCTCGCGACCCTTCCGTTCCGGGTGTGGGCGGTGCTGCACGCGGTGCTGGTGCTGGCCCAGGTCGGCCTGGCCGGGGCGCTGCTCGACGCGGCGCTCGGCGCACTGGCCTGGCACGGCGGGATCGGCGGCTCGCTGATCCTGGTGGCGACGGTGCAGACCGCGCTCGCGGTGCCGGCCGCGTGGCCGGGCCGGATGCCGGGATGGCCGGTCGCCGTGAGCGCGGTCCTCGTCGTCGCCGACACCGCGCAGGTCGCCGTCGGGCACCTCGGTCTGCTGGCGGTGCACGTGCCGCTGGGGGTGGCGATCGTCGTCACCCAGGTGGTTGTCGCGGCACGGGCCCTGCTGCCCGCCGACCGCCGAGATGCGCGCCGGCGTCCGGAAACGATCTCTGCGGGACGCTGACGCGCATCTCGGCGGTGCCGGACGCGCGGATCAGCCGGTGCGGGCCGGGATCCGGTGCTGGGCTGCGAGCTCGGTGCGCTCCATCCGGACGGCGACGTACAGCGCGGCCAGCCCGAGCAGCGGCAGCACGGTCGCGACGGCGGCGGGCGAGGTCCAGCCCCAGCCGGCGGCCAGGACCAGGCCGCCCAGCGCGGCGCCGAGCGCGTTCGCGACGTTGAACGCCGCGTGGTGCAGGGCGGCGCCCAGCGTCGGGCCCTCCCGGCCGGCGTCCATCAGGCGGGTGGCCAGCGCGGGGGTGGTCGCGGTCGTGGTGAACGCCAGGGTGAACAGCGCGGCCAGCGCCATCACCGCCGACGACGCCGTCGCCGCGAACACCGTCATCGACACCGCGGCCGAGCCGAGACCGGCGGCGATGGTGCGCACCGGGGCGATCTCGGCGAGCCGCCCGCCGACCTGGTTGCCCAGCGTCATGCCGATCCCGAACACCGCGAGCGCCACCGGCACCGCGGCCTCGGCCAGCCCGGACACCTCGGTGAGTACCGGCGTGATGTAGCTGTAGACGGCGAACGAGCCGCCGAAGCCGGTCGCGATGACCGCCATCGTGATCCACACCTGGCCGCGGCGCAGCGCCGACAGCTCGCCGAGCACCGAGCCGCGACGCTCGTCGCGCACGTCGGGCACCAGCCACCAGACCGCGGCCATGGTGACGATGGCGATCGCGCCGGTCGCCAGGTACGCGGCGGGCCAGCCGGCGGCCTGGCCGAGCCAGGTCGCGCCCGGGACACCGACCACGTTCGCGATCATCAGGCCGCTCATCACGGTCGCGATCGCGCGCGGACGGCGCTCGCGCGGCACCAGCGACGCGGCGAGCACCGACGCCGTCCCGAAGTAGGCGCCGTGCGGGAGCCCGGCCAGGAACCGGGTGGCGACGAAGGTGCCGAACGTCGGCGCGAACGCCGAGGCGATGTTGGTCAGCGCCAGCGCGCCCGCGAGTGCGAGCACCAGGTGCTTGCGCGGCCATCGGGCGCCGAGCACGGCGAGCACCGGCGCGCCGACCACGACCCCGAGCGCGTAGGCGCTGATCGCGGTGCCGGCCTGCGGCACCGTCGCGCCGAGGTCCGCGGCGAACGCCGGCAGCAGACCCATCGAGGCGAACTCGGTGGTGCCGATGGCGAGCCCGCCCAGCGCCATCGCGAACAGCGCGGGGCCGGGCTTTCCGGTGGTGGGAGAGTGGTGGGAGGGTGTGGCCTGAGTTTTCATCGCCCCACGAGAATAAAGAGCGCGGGCCAGGAGGTGTCAAACGAGATGGCGTCGGTGTCAGCCGATTCACGTCCCGGTCGCGCCGAGACCGACCGCTGGCGGGCCAGCGCGGAGGTGCTCGCCGAGATCCGCCGCGAGCCCGGCCTGACCCGGGTCGAGCTGGCCCGGCGGCTGCGGCTGGCCGGCGGATCGGCCACCGAGATCACCGCGCGGCTGCGCGAGCTGGGCTGGGTCACCGAGGAACGGGCGCCCTGCGGCGGACGCGGCCGCCCGACGACCCGGCTGGTCCCGAACCGCGCCGGACCGGCGGTCGTCGCCGTCGACGTCCGGTTCGAGGGCTGGCGGGCCGGTCTCGTCGGGCTGGACGGCGAGCCGGTCGCGGTGCGGTCCGGCCGGCACGCGCGCCGGGAGCCGGACGCCGTCGCCGCCGAGCTGGACGGGATCGTCGGGACGCTGGTCGCCGAGCACCCCGGCCCGGTCGCCGCGGTCGGGATCGGGGTGGCGGCGACGCTGCTCGACGAGCACCTCGCACAGGCCGCCGGGCAGGGCTGGAGCCCGCTCGACGTCCGCCGGATCGGCGCCGGGCAGGGGCTGCCGGTGCTCGCCGGCAACGACGCGAACCTGGCCGGGGTGGCCGAGGTCCGCGACGGCGCCGCGGCGGGCGCCGGGACGGCGCTGTACCTGACCGTCGAGGTCGGGATCGGCGGTGCGCTGCTGCTGCGCGGCCGGCCGCAGTCCGGGTCGCGGGGCGCGGCCGGGGAGTTCGGCCACCTGCCCTTCGGCGATCCCGGCCGGGACTGCCCGTGCGGGGCCCGCGGCTGCTGGAACTCCGAGGTCGACGGCCGCGCGCTCGCCCGGATGCTCGGCGAGCCGGAGCCCGACGACCCGCACGGCTCGGCGGTCGCCGTGCTGGACCGCGCCGCGGCGGGGGAGGAGCCCGCGGCCCGCGCCGTCGCGCACGCCGCCGCCCGGCTGGCCGGTGGGACGGCCGGCCTGGTCAACGCGCACGACCCGGAGATCGTGGTGCTCGGCGGGCTCGGGACGGCGCTGCGCGGGGCCGCGCCGGACCGCTTCGCGCAGGCGTACCGGGCCGGGCTGATGACCTTCCACCGGGAGGACCCGCCCCCGGTCGTCGACGCCGCGCACGGTGCCGACGGGGTGCTGCGGGGTGCCGGGGCGATCGCGCTCGACCACGTGACATCGGCGGCCGGGCTGGCGGCGCGGGCGTAGGCCTCGCGCCTCGCGCCTCGGGGATCGCGGCCCGTCGGATCCGCCAGCACCCGGCCACGTCGCCGCACCCCGCGACCGTCTTCGCACCGGCTGTACACGGTGCGGGGCCGGTGACGGGGTGCGTTGTGGCGCGGCCCGGTGGTGGGCTCGCACCCCGGTCGTGACGTCGCACCCCGTTTCTGATGTCGCACCGTGTACAGCCGGTGCGAAGACGGTCGCGGGTTGCGACGACGTCACCGGGGTGCGACGACGTCACCGGGGTGCGACGACGTCGCCGGGGTGCGCCGCCGCAGGGTGGCCGGACGCTGCTCGGGTGTGACGACGCCGCTGGGTGCGACGACTCCGCCGGGGCGCAACGACTCCACCGGCGCGCGACGACCCCGCCGGCGCACCGCCGCCGCAGGGGTGCGCTGCCGCGCCCACCCCGCCCCCGGCGACCGCTCGCCGACGGAGTCCCGGAAAACCCGGACCGAATGTCACGATCCGACCATCGGAACCGTTCCCCGTGCTGCGCGCCGGGCCCGCCCCGGGTACTTTTCTCCCACATTCTCGGGAGGGAACTGGAAATGATCATTCTCGGCATCATTCTGCTGCTGGTGGGCTACTTCACCAGTATTCCGCTGGTCACCACGATCGGCACGATCCTGGTCGTCGTCGGCGTCGTCCTGCTCATCCTCGGGGCGATCGGCCGGCCGGTCGGTGGTCGCAAGGCCTGGTTCTGACCAGGCCGGTCGCGACCGGAGGGCGGCGCCCGACCGCCCGCGGGAGCAGACCGGCAGCGCAGCCGCACAAGGGGTGCGGCCCCGGACCGACCGGGGTCGCACCCCTTGTTGCGTATCGGCTCGAAAACATCACCCGAATCAATGTTTCGACCCGGCCCGAGTGGGTACCGCTCCGGATTTCCGGGAAATCCGGATCATGAATTCCCGGCGTCCGTCGGAAGGCCGAGGATGCGACGTGCGGTAACCGGGTCCGCAGGGGTCGCGCCGACCCGGTCGAGCAGCCGCAGCGCGTCCTCCAGGAGCTCCCGGTTCGACGGCGTCGCGGGGCCCGCATAGTCCTCCAGGCCCACCCGCAGGTGCCCGCCGCGGCGCACCGCCAGCTCGGCCAGTCCGGACGCCACCACGTCCCCGCCGAGCACCGCGACCGACCACGGCAGCCCGGACGGCTCGAGCAGCTCCAGGTACGCCTCCAGCGCGGCCGGGGTCGGCGGCAGGCCGAACTGCAGCCGATCGGCGAAGTACAGCTTGACGATCGCGCCCGGCGGCACCCGGCCGTGCCGGTGCAGGGTCAGCGTGGTCCGCAGGAAGCCCGGCTCGAAGATCGAGATGCTCGGACCGGCCGCCAGCTCGGCGGTGCGCGCGAACATGTACTCCGTGTCGGCGAACGAGTTCTGGTAGGGCTCCGGCGCCGCGGCGTCGGGGCAGCTGCCGTCGTCGAGCAGGCCGACGTTCACCGAGCCCGGATCGACCAGCGTCAGCCCGCCCATCCGGCGTCGCGCCAGCTCCTCGACGTGCGCCCACCGGCGCCGCACCGGGATGTCGCGGGCGCCGGCCGCCATCGTCGGGTACAGCAGCGCCGCCGGGTGCCGGTCGAGCACCGGCTGCCACGCCGCCAGGTACGGCTCGACGGCGTGCACCCCGTCGACGGTGAACATCGGCTCGTCGTTGTGGTTGTGCACGATCGCCGCACCGCGGCCGAGCACGTCCAGCGCCTGCTCGGTGATCTCCCCGGGTGCCCGCGGGACGTGCGGGTTCCGGTCGCGGGTGGTGGTGCCGTTGAGCGCCACTTCGAGGATCACCGTCGAGTCCACCCGGCCAGCATCGCCGGATCCGGGCCCTGGCGCACCTCCTCCGGCGGCCCGGCAGCCGGGTCGTAGGCTCGTGATCGTGAGTGGCACCCCCCGGTCGAGCCGTGCCCGACGCCGCGCCGGCGCCGCAACCCTCGCCGCCGCGCTGGTGCTGCTGGCCGGCTGCGCCGACCAGCCGGGGCCGCTCAGCGAGGGGCCTCCCGGGGCCACCCCGGCCGACGGGCTGGCCCGGATCGCCGAGCTCACCGCGCAGCGGGCCACGCTCGCCGGGCAGCTCGCCCTCGCTGAGCCCGGGGCCGGGTCCGGGTCCGGGTCCGAGGCCGGGTCCGAGGCCGGGTCCGGGTCCGGGTCCGAGGCCGCGCCCGGGTCCGAGCCCGGGCCCGCGCCCGGGTCCGAGGCCGGGTCCGGGCCCGGGTCCGCGCCCGAGTCCGAGGCTGCGCGCGGGCCGGAGCCCGGGCCGGCCGCCGGAGCCGACGCCCGTGCCGCGGCGGAGCGGGCGGGTGTCGATCCGGAGTGGGCGGCCCGCGTCCTCACCGACCAGGCCGCGGCGGCGGAACAGGTGCGTGACGGCCTGCTCCGCCGGTGGGCCGAGCAGCCGGACACCCGGCCGGCCGAGCGGCCCGATCCGGCGCAGCTGCGCTCCGAGCTGGCGACCGTCGACGACGAGCTGGTCGCCGCCCTGCGGGTCGCGGCGCCGGCCCGCACCCACGAGGACTGCCCGACGTCGCTGGCCCAGGCCGCCGTCGCCCGCGCCGAGGGCCTCGACGACCTGCACCGGGCGGCGCTCGGCCGCGGCCTGATGTCGGTCTGCGACGGCACCCCGGACTGACCGGCGCCGCGTGACGGTCGTGTTTCCGTCGCCGCCAGGTATTGCGTACCCGGATAGTACGTGCTCGGATTAATAGCCGAGTCATGGAGGTGGCCGCGATGGACCAGAACCTGTTCAACGACATCTGCCTGCAGCAACTGACGCTGTCCGGGGTGCACGAGGGCGAGACCGTGGTCGTCCTGACCCGCGGCGCCGAGCGCGGCGCGTACGCCGACGCGTTCCTCTGGGCGATCCAGCGCCTCGGTGCGACCGGGTACCACATGCGGCTGCCGCCGCCGGCGAGCGCGAGCGGGGCGTGGGCGGTCGGCGACTCCGGCCTGGGGGACATCCCGCTCGCCGTGGACGCGCTCAAGGCCGTCGACATGGTCGTGGACTGCACGTTCCTGCTGTTCTCGCCCGAGCAGTTCGCGATCCAGGACGCCGGTACCCGGATCCTCACCGCCGTCGAGCCGCCCGAGCTGCTGGCCCGGCTGATGCCGACCACCGAGCTGCGCGAGCGCGTCGAGACCGGCGCCGAGCTGCTGGCCAAGGCGTCGTCGATGCGGATCACCAGCCCGCACGGCACCGACGTGACCTACCAGCTCGGCATGTACCCGACCATGTCGGAGTACGGCTACACCGACACCCCCGGCCGCTGGGACCACTGGCCGGCCGCGTTCGTCTTCACCGGCGGGTCCGACACCGGCGTCGACGGGAGGATCGTGCTCGCGCCCGGCGACGTGCTGCTGCCGTTCAACACCTACGTGCAGACCCCGGTGGAGATCACCATCGAGGAGGGCTTCATCCGCGACATCCGCGGCGGCGCCGGCAGCAGCGGGCTGGACGCCGATCTGCTGCGGTCCTACATCGAGAGCTTCGACGACCCGCGCGGCTACGGCATGAGCCACGTCGGCTGGGGCCTCGACGAGCGCGCACACTGGCACGGCCTGACCCAGTTCCCCGGCGGGATGGGGATGGAGCTGCGCAGCTTCTACGGCAACGTGATGTTCTCGATCGGCCCGAACAACGAGCTCGGCGGGCCGAACGACACCGCCTGCCACTTCGACATCCCGATGCGCGGGAACTCGCTGTACCTCGACGACGAGCTGATCGTCGACGCCGGCGAGCTGACCGTCCCGGAGATGAAGCCGGTGGACCGCCGATGAGCCGGGATCATCATGTCGGGATGATCGTCCCGTCGTCGAACCTGACGATGGAGACCGAGCTCCCGCGGATGCTCGCCGCGCGCGAGGCGGAGATCCCCGGCGAGCGGTTCGTCTTCCACTCCGCCCGGGCCCGGATGCAGCACGTGACGCCCGAGCAGCTGCGCGCGATGAACGCCCAGGCCCAGCGGGCCGCGGCCGAGCTGGCCGACGCCCGCCCGGACGTCGTCGCCACCGCCTGCCTGGTGGCGATCATGGCGCAGGGCCCCGGCTACCACTGCACCGCCGAGGACGACATCACCGCGGCGCTGCGGGCCGAGGGTTCGGACGCGCCGGTGGTGTCCAGCGCGGGCGCGCTGCTGTCCGGGATCGCCGCGCTCGGGGCGCGCCGGGTCGCGATCATCACGCCGTACCTGGAGCCGCTGACCAAGGCCGTCGCGGACTACCTCGAGGACGCGGGCGTGGAGGTCGTCGACTCGCTGTCGCTGCAGGTGCCCGACAACCTGGCCGTCGCCCGGCTCGATCCGGCCGACCTGCGTGAGCACCACCGCAAGCTCGACCTGACCCGGGCCGACGCGCTGGTGCTGAGCGCCTGCGTGCAGATGCCGTCGCTGCCGTCGATCCAGCCGGTGCAGGACGAGATCGGCATCCCGGTGCTGTCCGCGGCGACCGCGACGACCCACCGGATCCTCACCGAGCTGGGCCTGCAGCCGCGGGTCCCGGGCGCCGGGGCGCTGCTGGCCGGCTGACCGCCCCGGGGGGAGGGACCGGACCCGCGCCCACACCCTCCCGGGCGCGGGTCCGGTCTGCTGTCCGCACGCCGATGATCCCTGTCCCGGGAGTGCCGGAGGCCGTCGGACGCTCCGGCACCCCCCGGGACGCGGGTCAGCGGCGGGGGGCGCCGGGGACCGGGCGCTGCAGCCCGGCGCCGGTCAGCGCCCGGACCGACATCTGCGCGTGCCCGGCGACGTCGGGACGCTCGCGGCCCAGCACCGACCCGAGGTAGCCGAGCAGGAAGCCGGCGGGCACCGACACCAGGCCGGGATTGGACAGCGGGAACCAGGCGAAGTCCACGCCGGGCAGCATCGACGTCGGCGATCCGGACACCGCCGGGGAGAACACGATCAGCGCGAGGGTGACGGTGAGCCCGCCGTAGATGCTCCACAGCGCCCCGGTGGTGGTGAACCCCTTCCAGAACAGCGAGTACAGCAGCGTCGGCAGGTTCGCCGAGGCGGCCATCGCGAACGTCAGGGCGGCCAGGAAGGCGATGTTCTGCCCGTTCGCCAGGATCCCGCCGGCGATGCCGACGATCCCGATCACGATCGTGGTGCGCCGCGCGACCCGGACCTCCTCGGCGGCGGTCGCCCGGCCGCGCCGGACCAGCTGCGCGTAGACGTCGTGCGCGAACGCCGCCGCCGCGGTGATCATCAGACCGGCGACGACCGCGACGATCGTCGCGAACGCCACCGCCGCGACCAGCGCGAGCATCACCGGCCCGCCGATCTGCAGGGCCAGCAGCGGCGCCGCCGAGTTGACCCCGCCGGGCGCGGCCATGATCGCCTCCGGCCCGACGAGCGCGGTGGCGCCGTAGCCGAGCACCAGCACCAGCAGGAAGAACGCGCCGATCAGCCAGATCGCCCAGACCACCGACTTCCGGGCCTGGCGGGCGTCCGGCACGGTGTAGAAGCGCATCAGGATGTGCGGCAGCCCGGCCACGCCGAGCACCCCGCCGAGGGCCAGCGAGATCAGGTCGAGGTTCGCGGTGAGGCTGCCGCCGTAGAGCAGCCCGGGCGCCAGCATCGCGTCGCCGCGCGGGTGGTTCTCGACGGCGGCGGTGATCAGCGCGGGCAGGCTCAGCCCGGACGTGCCGAGCACGAACGCCGCCATCGCCAGTCCGGTGGCCAGCAGCAGGCAGGCCTTGACGATCTGGATCCAGGTGGTGCCGCTCATCCCGCCGACCAGCACGTAGCCGATCACGACGGCGCCGACGCCGGCGATCATCGCGGACTGCCCGGCCCGGTCGGTGATGTTGAGCAGCAGCGCGAGCAGGCCGCCCGCGCCGGCGAGCTGGCCGAGCAGGTAGAGCGTGGAGATGACGACCGCGGAGGTCGCGGCCGCCGCGCGCACCGGGCGCTGGCGCAGCCGGTAGCTGAGCACGTCGGCCATCGTGTAGCGGCCGGTGTTGCGCAGCAGCTCGGCGACGAAGAACAGCGCCACCAGCCAGCCGACGAAGGCGATCACGGCGTAGAGGAAGCCGTCGGGGCCGGCGACCGCGACCGCGCCGACGATGCCGAGGAAGGTCGCGGCGGACAGGAAGTCGCCGGACAGGGCCAGGCCGTTCTCCGGGCCGGTGAACCCGCTGCCCGCGGTGTAGTAGTCCCGCTCGGACGCCGACCGCCGGCGCACCCGCAGCACGAGCAGGAAGGCGAACACGACGAACGCGGAGAAGACCAGGATGTTGAGGACCGGGTCGCCGGGGGTCACCGGCGGATCCCCTCGAGACGCTCGCGGATCTCGTCGGCGAGCGGATCGAGCCGGCGGTCCGCGTAGCGCACGTATGCGGCGGTGATCGCGAAGGTCGACGCGAACTGGCCGATGGCCAGCAGGACCACCAGGGTGAGATCGCCGAGCACCCGGGTGCCGAGCAGCCCGGGCGCCCAGGCGTTGAGCGCGATGAACAGGAAGAACCAGCTCAGGAAGCCGGCCGTGGCGGGGATCAGGAAGCGTCGCTGGCGGGACCGGAGCTCGGCGAACTCGGGGCTCCGCGCCGCGGCGGTCCACACGTCCGGTCCGGTCGCGACGTCGCCGCGCTGCGGCGATCCGGTGACGGGCAGGGGGGTCGGCGTCATTGCCGGCGGCATTTTCACACTCTCCGTAACGAAACGATGCGATTTGAGTTACGTAGAGTCGTTGGCGACACCTGATCGCAGCAGCGGCGTGGGGCGCTTCCCCGGGTGCACCGGCCGACTCACTCAGTGAGTCGGTTTCCTTGGTGCTCCGGGACGCCCGACCTAGCTTCGGGAGGTACCCGAGCGGTGCCGCCGGGGACACGGATCCGCTGGTCGCGAGCGTGCGGCCGGTGCGGAACGGGTCCGGCGGGCATCGCGTCCCGACTCTGAGGAGCAATGAGGCTCATGGTCTACGACCTGGTGATCCGCGGCGGATCGGTGGTCGACGGGACCGGGGCACCACCCCGGACCGCCGACGTCGCCGTGCAGGACGGGCTCGTCGTCGAGGTCGGCAAGCTCGGTGTCGGCACCACCGCACGCCGGACCGTCGACGCCGACGGCGCGATCGTCACCCCCGGCTTCGTCGACATCCACACCCACTACGACGGCCAGGCCACCTGGGACGACCATCTCCAGCCGTCCGCCGGGCACGGCGTCACCACCGCCGTGACCGGGAACTGCGGCGTCGGGTTCGCCCCCGTCCGGGCCGGTGACCGGGACACCCTCGTCGAGCTGATGGAGGGCGTCGAGGACCTGCCCGGCGCCGTCCTGCACGAGGGCCTCGGCTGGGAGTGGGAGAGCATCGGCGAGTTCCTGGACACCATCGAACGCCGTCCGCACGACATCGACCTCGCCACCCAGGTCTGCCACGGCCCGCTGCGGGTGTACGTCATGGGGCAGCGCGGGGTCGACCGGGAGAAGGCGACCCCGGCCGACATCGCGGAGATGGGACGGCTGGCCGCCGAGGGCATCGAGGCCGGCGCGCTCGGCTTCAGCACCTCCCGGACGCTGATCCACCGGACCAGCCGCGGCGAGCCCATCCCGACCCTGCGCGCCTCCCGCGACGAGCTCGTCGGGATCGGCCGGGCGATCGGCGCGACCGGTCGCGGGGTGCTCCAGGTGATCTCCGACTTCGAGGACTTCGACGC
The DNA here is from genome assembly GCF_039526905.1 of Pseudonocardia kongjuensis. Classification (NCBI taxonomy): domain Bacteria; kingdom Bacillati; phylum Actinomycetota; class Actinomycetes; order Pseudonocardiales; family Pseudonocardiaceae; genus Pseudonocardia; species Pseudonocardia kongjuensis. Next base: position 155,590 of record NZ_BAAAJK010000010.1, read on the forward strand.
CGAGATGGCGACCCTGCGGGAGGTCATGGAGTCCTCCGGGCGGCCGCTGTCGATCTCGGTCGCGCACTCGCGCAGCGGCTACGACTACCGGCGCTGCCTGCAGGTGCTGGACGAGGCGAACGCGGCCGGGCTGACCATGCGGGCCCAGGTCGCGGTGCGGGCGATCGGGATGCTGATGGGCCTGGAGGGGTCGGTGAACCCGCTGAAGGGGTCCGCGACCTACACCGCCGTCGAGCACCTCCCGCTCGCCGAGCGGGCCCGGCGGCTGGCCGAGCCGTCGACCAGGGCGACCGTCCTCGCCGAGCTGTCCGGGCGGACCCGCGACCCGAACCAGCCGGTCGAGCAGATGCTCTCCCGGCAGCCGATGGACCGGATCTTCGTGCTCGGCGACCCGCCCGACTACGAGCCGGACCCGTCGACCAGCATCGCCGCCCGGGCCGCCGCCGCCGGACGCCCGGCCGAGGAGGTCCTCTACGACCTTCTCGTCGGCGGCGACGGCAGCACGCTGCTCTACGTCCCGGTCGCCAACTACGTCGACGGCAACCTCGACGCGGTGCACGAGATGCTCGCGCACCCGCACACCCTGCCCGCGCTGGGCGACGGCGGCGCGCACGTCGGCATCATCTGCGACGCCAGCTTCCCGACGTCGCTGCTCACCCACTGGACCCGGGACCGCACCCGCGGCCCGCGCTTCGACCTGGCCTGGGCGATCCGGCGGCAGTGCCGGTCCACCGCCGAGGCGGTCGGGCTGCTCGACCGCGGCCTGCTCGCGCCCGGCTACAAGGCGGACCTCAACGTGATCGACATCGACGGCCTGCGGCTGGACGCCCCGGCGATGGTCGCCGATCTGCCCGCCGGCGGCCGTCGCTACCTGCAGTCGGCGCACGGCTACCTCTGCACCGCCGTGTCCGGGGTGGTGACCCGGTGCGACGGCGAGGCGACCGGGGAGCTGCCCGGCCGGCTGGTCCGCGGTGCCCAGCAGCCCGCCGGGGTCCTGACGTGACCGGCCGGCCGGATCCGGGCGCCGCCGGGACCGGGCGGGGGTGACCCGGTGGCCACCTTCGTGCTGGTGCACGGGAGCGGGCACGGCGGCTGGTGCTGGCGGCGGGTGGTCCCGCTGCTGACCGCGGCCGGGCACCGGGTGCTGACGCCCACGCTGACCGGGCTGGGCGACCGCGCCCACCTGCTGAGCCGGTCCACCGACCTGGACCTGCACATCGCCGACGTGGTGTCGGTCCTGGAGCACGAGCGGATCCACGATGCCGTGCTGGTCGGGCACAGCTACGGCGGGATGGTGGTGACCGGTGCCGCGGACCGGGTCGGGCACCGGGTGGCGCACCTGGTGTACCTGGACGCGGCGATTCCGCGGGACGGCGAGTCCGTCGTCGACCTGGTCCCGCACGCGGTGTCGTCGCTGAAGGCGGGGGTGCGGGTGGTCGACGGGGTGGAGCTGGTCGGCTTCCCCGACGACGGGCCGCCGCCCGCGCTGGGCCTGAGCGACCCGGAGGACGTCGCCTGGGTCGGCTCGATGCTCACCCCGCACCCGTGGGCGACGATGGTGGCGCCGATCCGGCTGACCGGCGGTGCGGCCGTCGAGGCGATCCCGCGCACGGTGCTGCTGACCCCCGCCCATCCCGGCATCGCCGAGGACCGGCTGGCGTCGGCCCGCTCGGCCGGCCGGTTCCACGAGACCGGGCTCCCGCACGACATGATGGTGACCCACCCGGCGGAGACCGCGAAGGTCCTGCTGGACGCGGTGCCGCGATGAGCGTGTCGGTGGGCGGAACGGACCTGGTTGACCGGGTCGCGGGGGCACCGGACACTGCGTCGGTGGGCTCCGCCGAGCACCTTCCGACGTCGGTGCTGCGGCGGGCGTTCTCCCTCCTCGAGGTGCTCGGCGCGGCCGACCGGAGCATGGGCATGGCCGAGCTCGCGAAGCGGGCCGGGATGCCGAAGGCGACGGCGTACCGGATGGCGAACCAGCTCGTCGAGCTGCAGGTGATCGACCGGGTCGGGAACGAGTACCGGATCGGGCTGAAGCTGTTCCAGCTCGACGCCAGGGCCCGGCACCAGGAGATGCGCGAGGTGGCGCTGCCGTTCCTGGAGGACCTGCAGGCGATCGTGCAGGAGACGGTGCACCTCGGCGTGCTGGACGGCAGCGAGGTCCTCTACCTGGAACGGGTCGCCGGGCGGGGCGTCCCGACCGGGACGCCCGCCCGGGGCAGCCGCGGCGAGCTGCACTGCAGCGCGCTCGGGAAGGTCATGCTCGCCCACCTGGACGGCGACCTGGTGCAGCGGGTGCTCCAGGAGGGCCTGACCCGCCGTACCCCGTTCACCATCTCGACGCCCGGACGGCTGCTCGACGCCCTCGACCGAGCCAGGGCGACCGGTGTCGCCTACGAGCACGAGGAGCACGAGCTGGGCGTCACCGGCGTCGCCAGCCCGGTGTTCGACCGGCAGGGCCGGGGCCGGGCCGCGATCTCGGTGACCGGCCCGAGCAGCGCGTTCCGGCCGGAGCGGGTCGCCGCGGTGGTGCGGGCCGCCGCGCAGGGGCTGCAGAACCGCTGGCTGACCCCGCTGCGGGCGCACGGCAGCCGCTAGTCGGCGCCCCACCTCCGACATTCCCGAGACGACCTCCGGGACGACTCCCGGGACGACTCCTGAGACGACTCCTGAAACAACGCTGTTGAGGAGAGACGCTGTGTCCGTCACCGAACGCGCGATCGGGGCCCGGCTCGACCGGTTGCCGATCTGGCCCTACCGCCGCATCGTCCTGGTGCTGGTCGGTGTCGCCTACTTCTTCGCCTACTTCGAGGGCGTCAACCTGGGGGTGGCCCTCCCGGGTGCGCTGGAGGCGTTCGACGCCTCGCTCACCGTCGGCGCCACGATCGTCAGCATCACCTTCTGGGGTGCGATCGTCGGCAGCCTGCTCAGCGGCTACGTCTGTGACCGCTGGGGCCGCCGCAACGGGATCATCACCGCGGTGCTGCTGGTCGGTGTCGGGTCGGTGCTCACCGCGATCAGCACCGGCGTCGTCATGTTCACCGCGATGCGGTTCGTCGCGGTGGTCGGCGGGGCCGCGGCGACCACCGCGATCGCCACCTACATGTCCGAGATCGCGCCGGCCGGGCGGCGCGGCCGCTCGATGGCGTGGAGCGTCATCCCGGCGATGCTCGGCTTCGCCAGCGTGCCGTTCATCGGGCTCGCCCTGGTGCCCGCGTTCGACAACGGCTGGCGGATGGTGCTGATGGTCCCGGCGATCGGGACGCTGGTGTTCCTCGTCGGGTACCGGTGGCTGCCCGAGTCGCCGCGCTGGCTGGCCGCCCGCGGCCGGGCGGCCGAGGCCGACCGGATCGTCGCCGACGCCGAGGCGCACGTCCGGGCGACCGTCCCGGGACAGCTCCCGCCGGTCGACCCGCCGCAGGCCGCGATGCTCGACGCCGGTGCCGACGGCGGCCGCTGGCGGGAGCTGGTCCGGGCGCCGCACCTGCGCTGGACCGCGCTGTTCTCGCTCATCTGGTTCGGCATCCAGATCCCGATCAAGACGGTGATGGGGATGGGCGTCACGCTGCTCACCGAGGCCGGGTTCGACATCACGACCAGCATCTCGCTCACCATCGGGATGAGCGTCGGCGTGGTCGGCGGGGCGCTCGTCGCGCTCGCCGTGACCGACCGCTGGCCGCGCAAGTACCCGGTGATGGCGATCGCCGCGGCCTGCGGCTCGATGCTGGTGGTGATGGGCTTCCACCCGACGAACCTGCTGATCGTGCTGGCGTTCGGCGGGATCGGCGCCTTCATCGGGATGTCGGCGCCGCTGCTGCACCTGCTGACGGCCGAGCACTTCCCGACCAGGATCCGCAGCCGCGGCTGCGGGCTGGTGTCCACCATCGGCGATCTCGGCGGGATCGCCGGGCCGTGGGTGGCGCTCGGCGCCGCGGCGGTCGGCGGGTTCTCCGGGACCTGGATCGTGATGGGGGCGCTGTTCCTGTCGCTGTGCGTCCCGCTGACGATGACCCGCAACACCACCCGGGCCAGCCTGGAGGAGACCGCCGCCGAGCGGATCGACGATCCGGCCGACCTGCAGCCGCGCCCGACCTGAGCGGCGGGTGCCCGGCCGGGGCGCGCTCAGCGCACCAGCGGCTCCAGCGCGCCGCGCAGCAGCGCGCGCGCCCCGGCCGGGTCGTCCCAGAAGATCATGTGCCCGGTGCCGGGCACCCGTACCAGCTCGGCCCGCGGATTGGCGGCGGCGATCTCCGCGGCACCGTCGGCGGTCACCACCGGCGAGTCCGCGCCGTAGAGCACGGTGCTCGGCGCCGGCACCGACGGCCAGGCGTCGAAGAAGTCCTCGTTCTCGAACCCGGCGTGGGTGGCCCGGATCGCCGTCTCGTCGCACGACGACAGCCAGCGCGCCCGCAGCGCCTGCTCGGCCCGCGGCCAGCGCGGCCAGGCCCGGGCGACCTCGTCGGCGTCGGTGCCGCGGACGGCCTCGGCGAGCTGGCCGAGGAACGCGTCCAGGGTGGTCGGGTAGGGCCCGCGGCCGGGACCGGACAGCGGCGGATCGACCAGCACGGTGCCGCGCAGCGGCCTGCGCAGCGCGGTGACGGCGGCGATCCGGGCGCCCATCGAGTGCCCGAGCAGCACCGGCTCGGAACCCAGGTCCAGTTCGGACAGCACGGCGAGCACGTCGGAGGCGTAGTCGTCGAGCGTCCAGGAGGTGCCGGAGTCGGACAGCCCGCGGCCGCGGACGTCGAGCACCAGCGGGCGGCAGAGGTCGTTCAGCTCGCGGGCGACGAAGTCCATCGTGATCGCCGGGCTGGTGATGCCGGGCAGGATCAGCACCGGGGTGCCGGTGCCCTCGTAGTCGAGCACGTGCAGCCGCAGGTCGCCGTTGCGGACCCAGCGGGACACGGCCTGCACGTCGGCGAGATCGGCCAGCGCGTCCTGCCGGACCTGGCGGGTGGTGAGCGTGCCGGTCACAGGAGTCCCTTCAGGTAGCCGACGGCGTCGTCGAGGTCGATCACGTCGCCGTACTTGGCCTCGATGTCGAACAGGTTCGCCTCGTGCGGCCCGGCCGCGCGGTCACCGACGCAGTCCCGCGGCACCAGCACGCCGAAGCCGGACTGCACGGCGTCGACCACGGTGGCGCGCACGCAGCCGCTGGTCGTCGCGCCGCAGACCAGCACGGTGTCCACCCGGGCCGCGGTGAGGAACGAGGCGAGCCCGGTGTCGAAGAACGCCGACGCGCCCTTCTTGGTGATCAGGTTGTCGGCCGGGTCCACCGGCAGCCGGGTGTCCAGCGCGACGGCCGCCGAGCCCTCGGCGAGCCCGCGCAGGCCGGGCGCCTTCGCCGGCCACGGCAGCGTGTCCAGCTCGGCCGGGTGGTAGGCGACCGTCGTCCAGACGACCGGGGCGCCCGCCGCGCGGGCCGCCCCGACCAGTGTGGACGTCGCGGCGACGACGTCGGTGAGATCGGCGCCGGTCGGGTACTGCGGGTCGGTGAACCCGTTGCTCAGATCGACCACGACGATCGCCGGCCGGTCGCCGCGCCGGGCCCGGCCGCCGAACCCGGCACGCAGGTAGGTCGCGTCGGTCTCGGCGCCGTGCAGGCCGGTGTCGTGCGTGCTCATGCGGTGCTCCTGGGATCGGCTCGGGTGGCGGCGGCCGGCACCGTGTCCAGTGCGGCCTGCAGGGCGGCGCGGCGGCGGGACGCGCAGTCCTCCACCGCGTCGATGATGGTCTCGTAGCCGGTGCAGCGGCACAGGTTCGAGGCGACCACCTCACGGATCTCCGCGCGGGTCGCGTCCGGCTCCTCGGCCAGGAAGCCCTCGGCGAGCATCAGGAACCCGGGCGTGCAGAACCCGCACTGCAGGCCGTGGTGCTCGCCGAAGCAGCGTTGCAGGTCCGACAGCTCGCCGTCCGGCCCGGCCAGCGACTCGACGGTGCTGATCGCGGCGTTCTCCACCTGCGCGGCGAACAGCAGGCAGGCCCGCGCCGGGGCGCCGTCGACGAGCACCGTGCAGGCCCCGCAGATGCCGTGCTCGCAGCCGAGGTGGGTGCCGGTCAGCCCCAGGTCGTGGCGCAGCACGTCGGCGAGCGTGCGCCGGGGCGGGATCGCCAGGTCGTGGCGCTCCCCGTTGACGGTCAGCTCGACCAGCTGCACGTCGGTCACGATGCCTCCCGGTTGAGTGCGGCGTACAGGTCCGCCCGCGCCAGCGGGGTGTGGTCCAGCTCGACGCCGGTGTGCCGCAGCGCGTCGTTCACCGCGTTGAGCACGGCCGCCGGGGCGCCGATGGTGCCGCCCTCGCCGGCGCCCTTCGCCCCGTTCGCGGTGAACGCGCAGGGCGTCTCCAGGTGCTCGATCCGCACGTCCGGGATCTCGGCGGCGGTCGGCACCTTGTACTCCATGAAGCTGGGCGCCAGCGGCTGGCCGAGCTCGTCGTAGGTGACCTGCTCGAACAGTGCGCCCGCGATGCCCTGCGCGATGCCGCCGCGGGCCTGCCCCTCGACCACCCGCGGATGGATCGCGACGCCGCAGTCCTCGACGCAGACGTAGCGCAGGATCTCGACGCCGCCGGTGCCCGGATCGAGCGCGACGACGCAGCCGTGGGTGGCGTTGGAGAAGGTGCCGTCGCCGGCGACGTCGAAGGACGCGGTGGCGGTGAGCCCGGGCCCGACGTCCTTGGGCAGCAGGTGCGCGCGCAGGTACGCGACGTCGGCCAGCTCGGTGAACGGCAGCGTGCGGTCCCCGGCCCGGACCCCGCCCGCGCCGTCCAGCTCGCAGGCGTCGGCATCGACCCCGGCGAGGTGCGCGGCCAGCGCGCACAGCTGCTCGCCCAGCTTGTCGGTCGCGGCGGCGGCCGCGGACCCGCCGATGGTCACCGAGCGGGACGCGAACGAGCCCCAGCCGTAGGTGATCCGGTCGGTGTCGCCCTGCACGATGGTGACCTTGTCGTAGCCGATGCCGAGCCGGTCGGCGACGATCTGGGCGAACGTCGTCTCGTGGCTCTGGCCGTGCGACAGGGTGCCGGTGGTGACCGTGACGGTGCCGTCGAGGTCCATCGTGATCTGCGAGATGTCGAACCCGGGGACGACCTGCATCCGCCGCTGGGCGAACGCGCCGGAGCCGTAGCCGGTGCGCTCGGAGAAGCAGGCGTAGCCGATCCCGACGATCCGGCCGTCGTCCGGCGCGCGGCCGGGCCAGCCCTCGTCGCGCAGCACCTGCTCGCACAGGTCGAGGGACTCCCGGTAGGAGCCGGGATCGTAGGTGACGCCGTTGATCCCGCGGTACGGGAACTCGGTGATCAGGTTGCGCCGCCGGACGTCCAGCGCGTCCAGCCCGAGCGTCCGGGCGGCGCGCTCCATCAGCCGTTCCATCACCATCACGTACTGCGGCCGGGACACCCCGCGGTACGGCGCGGTGGGCGCCTTGTTCGTGGTGATCGCCCGGCCGCGCACCCGGTAGGCGGGCACCCGGTAGACGCTCGGCATCTCGGCCGACGCCATCAGCGGCTCGATGCCGGCGGTGAACGGGTAGCAGGAGTAGGCGCCCATGTCGCAGACGACGTCGGCGTCCAGGGCCAGGATCTCGCCGTCGCGGGAGAACGCGGCCCGCGCGGTGTAGTGCTGCTCGCGGGCGAGGAAGCTCGCGGTGAGCGCCTCCCGCCGGTCCTCGATCCACTTGACCGGGCGGCGCAGCAGCCGGGCGGCGGCCGCGGCGGCGATCTCCTCCCGGCCGACGACGCACTTCTGCCCGAACCCGCCGCCCATGTCCGGCACGGTGACCCGGACCTGCCGCTCGGCCAGCCCGGCGCACCGGGCCAGCACGGTGCGGACCTGGTGCGGGACCTGGGTGCAGGTGCGCACCACGAGCTGGTCGTCGCGGTCGTCCCAGTCGGCGACGACGCCGCGGGTCTCCAGCGGCAGCGCGTTCTGCCGCCCGGTGCGGGTCTCCACGGTGACCACGGTGTGCGCGCCCGAGAAGATCTCGTCGATGCCGTCGGTGGCGAACAGCGACACGTCGACGAGCACGTTGCCGGGCGCCTCGTCGTGCACCGGCGGGCCGTCCGCGGCCAGCGCGGCGGCCTCGGTGACGACCGGCGGCAGCGGCTCGAGCTCGACCAGCGCGGCCTCCACGCCGTCCTCGGCGGCGTAGGGGTCGGTGGCGAGCACGATCGCGACCGGCTCGCCGGCGAACCGGATCCGGTCCCGGGCGAGCACCGGCATCGCGGTCGGCGTGAACTCCTCGGCCGGCCGGTCGAGCAGCGCGGTGATGTCGCCGAGCCCGAGATCGGCGGCGTCGAACGCGGCGACGACGCCGGGCACCGCGCGGGTCCCGGTCAGGTCGACCGAGGTGAGCAGGGCATGCGCCTCGGTGCCGCGGACGAACGCGGCGTGCAGCATCCGGGGCAGCGTGATGTCGTCGACGAACCGCCCGCGCCCGGTGAGCAGCCGCGGGTCCTCCCGGCGCGGCACGGACGCGCCGACCCAGGTGCCGTCGCGGCGCAGGCCCGGCTCACCCATCGAGGGCCCCCGTCCCGGCCGGGCCGGGCGCGCCGGCCGCGGCCCGGGCCCTGGCGACCAGGGTGCGGACCAGCCCGCGCCGGTAGGACGCCGGTGCGCCGGGCTCGTCGCGCAGGTCGAGCGCGTCCGCGATCGCGGCCGGCGATCCCGCGTCGCGGACCAGCACCGGGACGGTGCCGACGCCGCCGAGCACGACCGATCCGGTGTCCAGGTCGACCCCGGCGGCGACGACGGCGAAGTCGCCGCGCCGGTCGGCGTACTCGGTCAGCGCCGCCCGCGGTGCGGGGCGGGGGAACACGATCTCCACGATCACCTCGTCGGGGTCCAGCGCGGTGGTGAAGGGCCCGAGGAAGAACTCCCCGGCGGCGATCTCCCGCCGGCCGGCGGGCCCCTCGGCGACGACGACGGCGTCCAGCAGCGTCGCGAGCAGGCACCACTCGGCGGTGGCGTCGGCGTGCGCGATCGAGCCGCCGACCGTGCCGCGGGTCCGGATCGGCAGGTGCCCGACCCAGCGCATCGCGTCCGAGAGCACCCGGAAGCCCGGGCCGAGATCGGCCTTCTCCACGGCCCGGTGCGTGGTGAGCGCGCCGATCCGCAGCGCGTCGCCGTCGCGCCGGACGCCGGCCAGCCCGGGCACGTGCGTGATGTCGACCAGATGGCCCGGGCGGGCCATCCGGAAGTTCATCATGGCGACCAGGCTCTGCCCGCCGGCGAGCACCTTGGGGTCGTCGTCGGCCAGCTCACCGAGCAGCGTCACCGCGTCGCGCACCGAGGACGCCCGGTGGTAGGTGAACGCGGCGGGCTTCACGTCTTCTCCACCGCCGGGTCGGCTGCGGGCCGGTCGATCTGCTGCTCGGTGCCGGTGATCCGGTCCAGCTCCAGGCCCTTGGTCTCCGGCGCGCAGAGCGCCATGAAGATCACCGCGGCGACGACCAGCAGGGCCATCACGGTGAAGGTCAGCGGCAGGCCGAGCACCGGCCAGAGCAGCGTGCCGAAGATCAGCGGGACGAACCCGGTGACCGCCCGGCTGGACGACGACGCCCAGCCGAATCCGGAGGCGCGCAGCTCGGTCGGGTACAGCTCGGAGACGTAGGCGTACATCACCGGGATGACCACGAGGGCGAAGAAGCCGAACACCGCGATCGTCGCGATCGACGCCGCCGCCGACTCCATGACCAGCGAGAACACGACCAGCGACAGCGCGGCCAGCGGTGCCGAGACGCCGATCACCCACTTGCGCCCGACCAGCTCGACCAGCAGCACCGAGGTGATGACGCCGAGGATGCCGACCGCGTTCATGATCGTCGTGGAGGCGAACGCGGCCACGTCGTCCATGCCCTGCGAGCGCAGGATCGACGGCATCCAGGACAGGGCGGCGTAGTAGACGACCATCACCGAGATGAACAGCGACCAGGCGACGCCGGTGATCCGCGGCGAGAACGCCCAGACCATCCTGAGCTGCTCGCCCAGCGCGGCGAGCCCCTTCTTGCGCGAGGTCGTCGCCTCGGGCGCGGCGGTGGTGATGACGTAGGTCTCGGGCGTCGCGCCGGTGCGCCGCACCATGTCGTCGATGACCTCGCGGGCCTCGGCCTCACGGCCGGTGCGGGCCAGGTAGATCGGGGACTCGGGCACGCCGCGGCGGACCCAGAACAGCAGCAGCGCGGGCAGCACCATCAGCGAGAGCATCCAGCGCCAGTTGCCCTCGACCGGGACGAGCAGGGTGGCGGACACCCCGGCCATGGTGGCGCCGATCGGCCACCAGCCGTCCATCGCGGCGAGGATCTTGCCGCGCAGCTTCCTCGGTGAGAACTCGCTGACGATCGCGTAGTCCACCGGGATGCATCCGCCGAGGCCGAGGCCGGCGATGAAGCGCAGCAGCAGGAAGATCTCCCAGTTCGGGGAGAGCGCGCCGAGCACGGAGAACAGCGCGAAGATCAGCAGGGTGATGCTGAAGACCTTCTTGCGGCCCATCCGGTCGGCGATCGTGCCGAACGCGACGGCACCCACCGCCATGCCGATCAGGTTGGCGGTGGCGACCAGCCCGCGCTGGCCGGTGGAGAGCCCGAACTCGAGCCCGAGCAGCGGGGTGAGGAAGCCGTTGAGGGCGACGTCCCAGGCGTCGAACATGTAGCCGAGGCCGCCGATGATGAAGATCTTGCCCTGGACCCTCCACCGCCAGGGCAGGTCCTGGACGACCTGGTCTCCGGTACGCATCGTGAGTGCTCCTTAGCGGGCGAACTGGTAGGTGATGGCCTCGTTGTCGGGGTCGTGCAGGGGGGAGCCGCGCCACAGCCAGTCGTAGGACACGTCGGACTCCCCGTCGAAGCGGCGCAGCTTGTCGTCGCGCTCGCGCTGCTCCGGGCCGTCGGGAAGGTGGTAGAACGCCATGTTCTGCAACGACGCGTCCTGCACCATCCCGGCGTGTTTCGCCCGCCGGTGGACGTAGCGTGCCAGCGCGCCGTCGATGCCGGACCGGCCGGCGGCGGCGAGCTCCTCGGCCAGCACGGCGGCGTCCTCCATCGCCTGCGAGGCGCCCTGGGCCTGGTAGGGGAGCATCGCGTGGCAGGCGTCGCCGAGCAGGGCGACCCGGCCGTCGATCCAGACCGGATCGCGGCGGCGCCGGTACAGCGCGAACGCGGCGACGTCGTCCTTGGCCTTGGACAGCATCGCGGGCACCCGGTCGTCCCAGTCGGCGAACGCCTCGACCATCTCCTCGGCCGAGGCCGGCGCCGTCCAGTCCCGCTCGACCCGGTCGGTGCACGGGACGATGGCGACGACGTTGAGGTACTCGCCGCGCCGGATGACGTAGTGCACCAGGTGCTTGTCCGGCCCGTACCAGATCGTGGAGTGGTAGCGGTCGACCAGGAAGCGGGTCGCCGGGTCGGCGGCGATCAGGTCACCGGGGATCAGCGCCCGGTAGGCCATCTCGCCGGAGAAGGCCAGCGTGTCGTCGAAGCCGGCCAGGTCGCGGACCGCGGAGCGGATCCCGTCCGCACCGACCAGCACGTCGCCGGGGAACCGGTCGCCGCGGCCGGTGACCGCGACCGGGCGGTCCGGCTCGGTGCGGTCCAGCTCGACGACCTTCGCGTCGGTGTGCACCTCGACGACCGGGCCGGGCCCGTCCGGGTCCAGGCAGGCGTCGAGCAGGATCCGGTGCAGGTCGGCGCGGTGGTAGTGCCAGTAGGGGGCGCCGTAGCCCTCGACGACGGACCGGCCGAGCGGGAGCTGGGCGATGATGCTGCCGTCCGCCCACCGGCGCCGGACCTGGTCCTGCGGCGCGGTGTGGATCCGCTCCATCTCGCCGCGCAGGCCCAGCCCGATCAGCACCCGGCTCGCGTTCGGCGCGGTCTGGATGCCGGCGCCGACCTCGCCGAGCTCCGGCGCCGCCTCCAGCACGGTCACCCGGCAGCCCTGCTGGCGCAGGGCCAGCGCGGCGGTCAGCCCGCCGAGGCCGCCGCCGACGACCGTGATCTGCAGGGACTGGCTCGGTGCCACCGCTACCTCCTCGGATTCCTGTGATGCAGCCCGCATCGGGAACTAATCCGAGCACGTACTATCCGGATACGCAAGAGTTTGCCGAGGAGTGAATCGGACCGAAACCGGGGTTGATCTCCCGTTCACACGGGAGCGCGGCTCACCCGGGGTCGTCGAGCGGCGGCAGCTCGGCGACCGCCTCCCAGTGCGCGCCGAGCGTGTTGAGCAGGCCGGCGATCTCCCGGCGGCGGTCCTCGGGGACGGCTGCGAGCAGCTCCTGGTCCAGTCGCCGGGTCCGCCGGGTCACCTCGGCGAGCGCGGCGGCGCCGTCGTCGGTCAGCGAGAGCAGCTTGCGCCGGGCGTCGTAGGGCGACTCGGTGCGGGCGATCAGCCCGCGCCGCTCGAGCCGGCGGCAGACGTCGGCCATCGTCGAGGTGTCCAGCGCGACCGCGCCGGCCAGCGAGCTCTGGTCGGAGTCGGGATAGGCCCGGACCGCGGACAGCACGGCGAACTGCGGGCCGGTCAGGACGCTGTCGACGTGCCGGTTCCAGGCCGCCAGGTACGCCTGGTACATCCGGCGGGAGCCGTACCCGGGCGCGGCGACCAGGTCGGCGGGCGGGGCGGCGGACCGCGCCGCCCGGCTGCTGGTGCTCGACGGCAGCGTCTCGCCCACTGAACCCTCCGGCGTCGATCCGGACCGGGTGTCCGGAACTGCCCACCGATCTTACGTGTTCGGACGATCACGCCGGGTGCCGGCTCCGCCGCCGCAGCCGGACCGCCAGTGCGTGCAGGCCCACGTTCAGCACCGCCGGGCCGAACGCGGCGGGCCACCACAGCAGGGCCGGGAGCCGGTCGTAGAGCTCCGGGCTCGCCAGGTGCGCCCACGACCAGGGCAGGCCGAGCCCGATCAGCGGGAGCCCGACCAGGCCGGCGCCGATGTTCGCGTCCGGCCCGGCGCCGGCGATCCGGAGCGCGCAGAACGCGGCGAGCAGGACGGCCACCAGGGCCGCGTGGATCCGGACGGTCCACATCGGGCGTCGGTCACGGGTGTGCACGGTCACATCCTGCCGTGCCCCGGTGCGGCTCCGGTCCCGGGTCAGTGCTTGCGCAGCCCGTCCACCAGCAGGTCCAGCAGGCGCCCGGCCTGCTCCCGGCCCTGCGGGTCGGCGATCGCCATGCAGATGCCGCTGGTGCCGACCAGCACGTCGGCCGCATCCACGTCGGAACGCAGTGTGCCGTCGGCCACACCGGCCTGCTGCAGCATGCGCACCGCCTCGACCATCCGCTCGCGGCTCTGCGCGAACGGGTTCCGGCCGCACGCGACCAGCGCGTGCAGCGAGTCCGCGAGGTGCTTCTTGGTGATCACGTAGTCGACGAACCGGTCCATCCAGGCGCGCAGCGCCCGGTCGGCCGGGAGCTCGGCGAGCAGTTCGCCCGCGGCCGCGCAGAGCCGGTCGAGCTCGTTGCGGTAGACGGCCTCGACCAGCGCGTCCCGGTTGGGGAAGTGCCGGTACAGGGTGCCGATGCCGACCCCCGCCTCCTTGGCGATGCCGTCGAGCGTGGTGGCCGGGCCGCCGGTGCTCTCCGCGGCGAACGCCCGGACCGCGGCGGCGAGCAGCAGCTCACGGTTGCGCGCGGCGTCCGCGCGCAGCGCGGTGCGGGTCCCGGATCGTCCGGTGCCGGTGGGCATGTCGTGCCTCCTCGAACGCGATCGGCTCCACGATACGGCTTGCGATCCGGAGGGTGCTCCGGATAGAGTTCCGAGTCATGCGGAGGATCCTCCGCTTTATACACCCGGATCCGCCCCGGCGCACCGCCGCATCGCAGCCGCCCGTGCCGCCGTCCGAGGTTTCCGGTGCTCAGAAGGGATCAATGCCATGTTCGTCCGGCCCGCATCCGTCCGATCCCAGCAGGTTCCGTCCCGCCCCGTCTCCGCACTGCCCGTGCCGGTGCCGCCCGCGGCTGTGGCACCCGCCGGTGCCGCGCCCGCCGCGGCCGGTGTCCCGACCGCCGCGCAGGTCCTCGCCGGAGTGGACCTGACCGGCCGTCGCGCCGTCGTCACCGGCGCCGCCGCCGGCGTCGGCCTGGAGACCGCCCGTGCGCTCGCCGGCGCCGGCGCCGAGGTCACCCTCGCCGTGCGCGACGCCGACGCCGGTGCCGTCGCCCGCGCCGCGATCGTCGCCGAGACCGGCAACGAGCGGGTCGCGGTCGGCGAGCTCGATCTCGCCGACCAGCGCTCCATCGCCCGGTTCGTCCGGCTCTGGGACGGCCCGCTGCACATGCTGGTCAACACCGCAGGCGTGTCGGCCGTCCCGCTGACCCGCACCGCCGAGGAGGAGTGGGAGCTGCACCTGGCCGTCAACCACCTCGGGCCGGCCGCGCTCAGCTCCGGCCTGCACTGGGCGCTGGCGGCCGTCGACGGCGCCCGGGTGGTCAACCTGTCGTCCAGCGCGCACCTCACCGCGCCGTTCGACCTGGAGGACCCGCACTTCATGTCCACCCGCTACGACAGCGCGCTGGCGCTCGGCCGGTCCCGCACCGCCGCCGTGCTGCACGCCGTCGAGGCGACCCGGCGCTGGTCCGGCGACGGGATCGCGGTCAACGCGGTCGCCCCCGCCGCGGACCGGCTGACCCCGCAGCAGGGGGCGGCGACGGTGGTGCTGGCCGCCGCGTCGCCGCTGGCCGGCGGGATCAGCGGGCGCTACTTCGAGGACCTCGTCGAGGCCGGGCCGGCCGATCCGCGGACCGGCCGCGGGGTCGCGGCGCACGCGCTGGACCCGGTCGTGGCCCGGCGGGTGTGGCGCTGGACCGAGCGCACGCTGCGCGAGACCTGGTTCTCCGGGCTGCCGGTGGTGGCCTGAACGCTCGTGCGCGGGGCCGTGACCCCGCGCACGAGCGTCGCCGGTCAGCGCCCGGCGACCAGCGAGATGTTCACGACCGTCCCGTCCGGCGCGCGGCGTTCCCACTCGTCGCCGACCTTGAAGGGTTCGAGCTTGCCGCAGCGCTCCCAGCGCTCCTCGCCCGGCCGCGGGTCGGAGGTCTGGGTCTGGCAGAAGTCCTCGCCCCAGTTCTCCCACACCCCGGTGAAGGTGAACCCGTCGGAGTACTCGGCGCTCAGCGTGCGATCGCGGTTGTACCAGATCTTCATCGTCTTGCCCTGCTCGTGGACGATCATCGTGTTGTCGAAGAAGTCGCTCAGCGGGTGGTCGTCGGTGACCGGATCGGGCGGCCCGTTCGTGCCGGTGGCCGGTTCCGGCGCGGGCGAGGCGGCGGCCGGCGCGGCCGCGGCCGCCGCATCGGGTTCGGGCCCGGGACCGGCGCAGGCAGACACCGCCAGCACCAGGGCGAGCGCCGGGAGTATCCGCGCGAGTCGCCGCAACGGCCGGGCGGCGCCGGTGCTCAGGGGGGCGAAGACGGTCATGAAGCCTCCTTCTGCACGGGCGACGGTGCCCGCGCTCCTTCAGAAACATGACCCCGGGATCGTGTCCCCCCGGGTGACCGGTGACACGCACATCGGTCCACCCATCGGACCATCCGGACATTCCCTCCGGGCGGCGACCGGGGAACCGGTCGCCGCCCGGATCGGGCTCAGGAGCGGAGCCAGACCGCGGTGTCGGCGGGGACCTCACCGCGCGCGGTGAGCGGTCCGCTGGTCAGCATCACCTCGGCGTCCTCCGGCAGCGAGACCGGCGCCGACGACACGTTCACCAGCGCGGTGAAGCCGCCGTCGCCGTCGTCGGAGACCCGGGTGAAGGCCAGCGTGCCCTCCGGCGACGGCTGCCAGCTCAGCGTCCCGCCACCCAGCGCCGGATGTGCGCGGCGCAGCGCCAGCGCGTCCCGGTAGAGGTTCAGCACCGAGTCCGGATCGGCCGCCTGGACGTCCGCCGCGTGCCGGGCGAAGACGTCCGGCTGCGGCAGCCAGGGCCCGGGCCCGGTGGGGCGCACGTCGCTGAACCCGTGCCACGGCTCGCCGGCCACCCAGGGCAGCGGCACCCGGCAGCCGTCCCGGCCGCGCAGGGTGTGCCCGGACAGCTCCCAGGTGGGGTCGTCGAGCCGGTCCACCGGGATGTCCTCGACCTCGGGCAGGCCGAGCTCCTCGCCCTGGTAGAGGTAGGCCGTGCCGGGCAGCGCGAGCATCAGCAGCGTCGCCGCGCGGGCCCGGCGCAGGCCGAGCCCGGGATCCGCCGGCAGATCGAGCACGTCGTCGAGGTTCCACCCGCGGCCGGCCTCGGGCTTGCGGGACAGCCGGTTCGGGTGCCTGCACACGTCGTGGTTGGACAGCACCCAGGTCGCGGGCGCGCCGACGGCCGAGTTCTCGGTGATCGCGTCGTCGATGTGCGAACGCAGGTCCTCGGCCAGCCAGGCCGCGGTCAGGAAGTTGAACGAGAACGCCGTGTGCAGCTCGTCCGGGCGCAGGTAGCGGGCCAGGCGCTCCGGGTCCGGCACCCACGCCTCGGCGACGAACACCCGCGGCGGGTCGTAGGAGTCACCGATCCGCCGCCAGGACCGGAAGACCTCGTGCACGCCGTCCCGGTCGAGATAGGGGTGGCCGCCGTCCTGCGCGTCGTTGACGCCCTCGACGACGTCGGGCAGCCCGGGCTCCTTGACCATCGCGTTGGCCACGTCCACCCGGAACCCGTCGACGCCGCGATCGAACCAGAACCGCAGGGTCTCCTCGAAGTCCGCACGCACCTCGGGGTGCTCCCAGTTCACGTCCGGCTGCCGGACGTCGAACAGGTGCAGGTACCACTGCCCGTCGGTTCTGTCGGCTCCGTCGGTGCCGTGCTCGGGCAGCCGCTCCCAGGCGGGTCCGCCGAACATCGAGCGCCAGTTGTTCGGCGGCTCGGCGCCGTCCGGGCCGCGGCCGTCGCGGAACAGGTAGCGCTCCCGCTCGGGCGAGCCGGGACCGGCGGCGAGTGCCTCCCGGAACCAGGCGTGCTCGTCGGAGTGGTGGTTCGGGACGATGTCGAGCAGCACCCGGATCCCGCGCTCGTGCGCCTCGGCGATCAGCGCCTCGGCCTGCGCGGTGTCGCCGAACATCGGATTGACCGCCCGGTAGTCGGCCACGTCGTAGCCGCCGTCGGCGAGCGGCGAGGGGTACCAGGGGTTGATCCAGATCGCGTCGACGCCGAGCCGGGCCAGGTGGTCGAGCCGGTTGCGCAGGCCGGCGATGTCGCCGGTGCCGTCGCCGTTCCCGTCGGCGAAGCTGCGGATGTACACCTGGTAGACGACGGCGTTCCGCCACCACTCGGCGGTCGCCTCCGGGCTGCGGGCTGGGTCGTGGGCGGTCATGCCTCTCCCCGGGTCGGAAGTGTGTCTCACGGTGTTTCACACTGTTCCATGCTGTTGCAACATCTGTCGAGGCGGGAGCAGACTGGCGTCGTGACCCAGGAGCGGGCAGGGCTGCGCGACGTGCCGCGCGACGTGCCGCGCCGGGCCGGGGTGCGGCGGGTGGCCGAGCTCGCCGGGGTGTCCCCGGCCACCGTCTCGCGCGCGCTGCGCGCGGGCACCCCGGTCTCCGCGGACACCCGCGAGCGGGTCCGGCGGGCCGCCCTGTCGGCCGGGTACCGGCTGCCGGCGCGCTCGCTGACGGTCGCGGTGCTGGCCCGCTTCCCGACCCGCTGGTTCTTCGCCGAGGCGGTCGCCGGCGTCGAGTCCGTGCTGGCCGCCGCCGGGCACCTCACCCAGCTGCACAACGTCGGCGACCCGGCCGGCCGGGCACACTTCTTCGCCACCCTTCCGGTGCGCGGCCGGGTGGACGGACTGATCGTCGTCGCCTCCGCGCTCGACGACGCCGAGCGGAGGGCGCTGGACGATCTCGGTCTGCCGGTCACGGTGGTCGGCGGCGACATGCCGGGGCGGCCCCGGATCGGGATCGACGACCGGGCCGGCGCCCGGGCCGCCGTCCGGCACCTGGCCGGGCTGGGTCACCGGGAGATCGCGCTGGTGTCGTTCGACCCGTCCGAGGCCTGCGGCCGCACCACCACCCGGGACCGCCGGGACGGCTGGGCCGACGCGCTCGCCGAGTCCGGGATCGCGCCGGGGCCGGTCCTGGAGGTCGGGGCCGACGTGGCGGCCGGGGACGCCGCCGCCGGTCGGCTGCTGTCGCTGCCGCACATGCCCACCGCGGTCTTCGCGATGTCCGACGAGGCCGCGCTCGGCGTGATCCGGACGCTGCGCCGGGCCGGGATCGACGTGCCCGGACGGGTGTCGGTGATCGGGTTCGACGACCACGAGATGGCCGCCGTCGCCGATCTCACCACGATCGCGCAGCCGGTCCGCCGGCAGGGCGAGCTCGCCGCGCGGGCGCTGCAGGCCGTCGTCGCCGGGGAGGAGCCGGCCGATGTGGAGCTGCCGACCCGGTTGGTGGTGCGGGGGACGACGGCGCCACCGGGCCGAGCCTGAGCCGGCGCCGGGCAGCGGCTCAGCGGGTGGGTTCGACCAGCCTGCGCAGCAACGCCTCCGCCGGGCCGGGCCGCCCGGCGCGCTCGGCGGTCGCCGCGACGCCGACGGTGACCGCCCAGACCCCCAGGCCGATCCCCGCCGCGCCGGCCGGGCCGACCGAGCCGCCGAGGTCGAGCAGGTACGGCTCGAACAGCAGCAGCCAGGCCACCGACTGGGCGAGGTAGCAGCTCATCGAACGCCGGCCGCAGGCGACGAGCGCCCCGGTCACGCCGGTGCGCGGCCGGGTGGCGAGGTGTGCGGCGAGCAGCCCGATCGCGGCGGCGTAGCCGAGCCCGCCGGCGTATCCGGTGAGCGTGTGCAGGGCGCCCGCGGCGACCGCGCCGAGGGTGTCGGGTGCCCAGTACCCGGTGGTCCGGGCGGCCTGCGGCAGCGCACCGAGCACCGCGATCGCGATCCCGGCGGTCGCGGTCCGGCGGAGCAGGGCCCGATGGGCCACCGGGTCCTCCAGCAGTCCGCGCCGGGCCGCCCAGATCCCGATCAGGAACGGAGCGGCCGCCATCAGCGCGTTCAGCGGGGTCAACACCGGGAACACGGTCAGCCGCAGCAGTGCCGACGACAGCGGATCGGCCGGCAGCTCGGCGCCGCCGGTCGGGTCGGGCACCGCGAGGACGGCCCCGTACACCGATGCGCCGACGATCCCGGCGAGCCCGGCCAGGACCAGCAGGCGCGGTCCGGGTGCGCGCAGCATCCCGGCCAGCACCAGGGCGAGCAGTCCGTACGCGGCGAGGATGTCACCGGTGAACAGCAGCGCGGTGTGCGCGATCCCGAACACCACCAGCCACCGGCCGCGCCGGCGCAGCACCCGGCGTGCCCCGTCCGGGCCGAGCCGCTCCTCCCGGCTCCGCAGGATCTGGACCAGGCCGTAGCCGAACAGCGCGGCGAACATCGGATACGCACGGCTGTCGACGAGCAGGGTGAGCGCGGCCTGGGCGACCGTGTCCACCACCGGCGCCGCACCCGGGAGCGGTGCGAGCACCCGGCCGGTGAGCAGCTGGGCATGGGCCAGCGCGATCAGCGCCAGCATCAGCCCGCGGGCCAGATCGGGTGCGAGCGCACGCTCGCGGAGGGTCGGGGAGACGGGCACGATGACTCCAGATAAGATACGGGACAGTATCTAGGAAGAGTAAGATACGAACCCGTATCTAACAAGGAGGGCGAGTGGCGGCACGTACCCGACGCCGTGGCGACCAGCTGGTCGCGGCGCTCCACGAGTCGGTCCTCGCCGAGGTCGACGAGGTCGGGCTCGGCCGGCTGACGATGGAGGGGGTCGCCCGCCGGGCCGCGACCGCCAAGACCACCCTCTACCGCCGCTGGCCGACCCCCGAGGCGCTCCTGCTGGACGCCATCGGCGCCGCCTACCCGGTGGAGCAGCCGTCACCGGCCGCCGACGACCTGCGCGGCGACCTGATCCGCGCGCTGGAGCTGATGCTCGAGTGGGCGCGGCACCCGAGCGCCCGGGCCGTGCAGGCGATCCTCGCCGACCGGCGCCGGGTGCCCGAGCTCACCGCCGGTCTGCACGAGGTCTTCGACGCCTCCGGCCGCCGGTTCACCGCGACCGTGCTGCACCACTACGCGCGCCTCGGGCAGCTCGATCCTGCTCTGCTCACCCCCGTCGTCGAGGACATCGGCGAGGCGCTGGTGTTCAAGCACGGCCTGGACACCGGGGAGGAGCCGGGCCGGGAACGGCTGGCGGAGATCGTCGACCAGGCGATCCTGCCCGCGGTCGGGATCGGCCGGTGAGCCGAGCCGCGCCCCGCACCTCGGTGCCCCCGCGCACCCCGGTGTCGTCGCCGCACCCGTTCCAGCGGGTGCGGGAGCGGGCTGGGGGTGCGGGACGGCGCGAGGCGGGGTGCGCGCTCGCCGCCGGGGTGCGGGGCCGCTGCTCTGCTCACAGGGCGTTCGGCATCGGGCGCTCGGAACCGGACGCTCGGCATCCCGCGCCGGGCACCTGCACCCGGTGCTCTGCGCCGGGCCCCGGCCACCCCTCGCCGGTCACCCCGCGCCGGTCACCCCGCGCCGGGCACCTCGCGCCGGGCACCTCGCGCCGGGCACCTCGCGCCGGGCACCTCGCGCCGGGCACCTCGCGCCGGGCACCTCGCGCCGGGCACCTCGCGCCGGCTGCCCCGCGTCGGGCACCTCGCGCCGGCTGCCCCGCGTCGGCCGCCCCGCGCCGGGCACCTCGCGCCGGGGCATCCGCATCGGGGCATGCGGCGCCGGGCAGCGCATCCGGGCACTCAGCACCGGGCCCCGCACCGGGCGCTTCTCGCCGCACCCCGGCGTCGTCCCCGCACCCGTTGCAGAGGGTGCGGGGAGCAGGCCGGGGTGCGGCGACCGGGGGGTAAGCCTCCGCGCTCGGTCCTGTGTGGCCGGATTACCCCGCCTTAACCTTCGCGCAGCGTGCTCCTACGGGCCGTTCACCCACGGTTACCGGCGTGCAGAACCCGATCGCGGACACCGCGCCGCCCAGCAGCCCACCCGTCCGGGCGGCCCGTCCGGTGCCGCCGGGAACCGGCGCCCTGGCCCGGGCCCGGCTGGCCGGCAGCGCCGCCGCCGCGGCCTGCTGGCTGCGGGCGCTCGCCGAACCGGGCGGGGGTGATCCGGCCCCGGTCGCGGCGGCCCTCGACGCGCTCGGCACGCTGCGCACCGAGCTCCGGTCGCTGCGCCCCCTGCTGGACCGGGCCCGCGCGGTCCGAGCCCGGGCGGCGACCGACGCACCGGCCCGGGCGCTCGCCGCCCGGCACGATCTGGACCACCGGATCGCCCTGCTCGACGGTGCGCCCACCGACCCGGAGGCCACGGTGCTGCGCGCTCAGCTGGCGCGGGCCCGCCGGCGGGCCCCGCTCCCGGTGCTCGACACCGAGCTGCGCCGCGAGCTGGACGCGCTCGCCACCGGCCGTGTCCCGCTGCGCGGCGACGCGCCGCTCGGTGACCCGGAGCTCCCGGCGTCGGTGCTGCTGCCGCCGCTGCTGCACCGCCGGTTCCGGAAGCTGGTGCGCACCGATCCGGGGGCCACCGCGGACGTGCTGCGGCGCGCCGCCGAGCTGCGGATCGTGCTGGCGCTGGCGACCGCGGGCGGGCTCGACCGGGCCGACCCGAGCGCAACCGGCACCCCGGCCACCCCGGGCGCCGCCGGCAGCCCGACCGGCACCCCGGCCGCTCCGGCGACTCCGGCCGCTCCGGCGACTCCGGCCGCTCCGGCGACTCCGGCGACCCCGGCGACCCCGGCCACCCCGGCCACCCCGGCCACCCCGGGCGCCGCCGGCAGCCCCGGCCTCCCCACCGTCGACGCCGCCGCGGCCGCGCTGCTCGACCGCGCCACCGCCGCCCACGACGCCGAGATCGCGGCCGAGCTGGCCGACCGGCTCCCACCCGGCCCGGCCCACGACGCGCTCACCCGGATCGCCACCACCGGGCCCGGCCTGCGCACCGCGCTCGCCGACCTGGGCGGGCTGCGCGATCTCCTGCCGGTCGACGTCGACGGCCCGGCCAAGCGCGCCGCGGGCGGGGTGCTGCTGCGGCCCGGCCCGGACGGCCCCGAGGTGCTGCTCGTGCACCGGGTCCGGCACGGTGACTGGTCGTTGCCCAAGGGCGCCGTCGCACCCGGTGAGTCCGATCTGGAGGCCGCGCTGCGCGAGGTCCGGGAGGAGACCGGGCTGCGCTGCCGGGCCGGCGCCGAGGTGACCGGCGTCCGGTACCGGGACCGCAACCGCCGGGCCAAGCAGGTCCGCTACTGGCTGATGACGCCGCTCGCCGGTGCCGGCTGCCCCGATCCGTCCGAGGTGGACGGTGTCCGCTGGGTGCCGCTGACCGACGCGCAGCGGTGGACCTCCCGGGAGCGTGACCGGGTCGTGCTGGACGGCGTCGCCCGCGAGCACGCCGGCCGCCCGGGGCGGGTGGCCTGATGATCGCGACGCTGTGGCGGTTCCGTGCCCTGCTCGCCGGGCACCGGATGCGACTGGCCGGTGGCGGCGCGCTGACCGTCGTCGCGGCCGGGCTGGCGCTGCTGCTGCCGTGGCCGCTGGCCGTCGTCGTGGACTCGGTGCTCGGCGGCGCCGGGGTCCCCGACCTGCTCGAACCGCTCACCCGGGTGGTCGGCACCGGTCCCGGGCTGGTGTGGGCGTGCGCGCTCGCGCTGTGCCTGGCCGCCGCGGCCGGGGCGGCCGCGACCTACGGCGCCGAGCGGGTGCTGGCCGGGGTCGGCGAGCGGATGCTGGCCGACCTGCGGCAGCGGCTGTTCGCGCACCTGCACGCGCTCGGCCTGCGCTACCACGAGGGCCAGCGGATCGGGGATCTCGGCAACCGGCTGACCGCGGACACCTCCACCGTGCAGACGCTGCTCGTCGCGGTGCTGTCGGTGCTGCTGCCGAACGCGACGCTGCTGGTCGGGATCGTCGCGGTGACCCTGGTCGTCGATCCGGCGTTCGCGCTGCTGTCGCTCGCGGTGGGGCCGACGCTCTACGTCGTCCTGGTGCACTACCGGAAGATCATCAAGTCCTGGGCGGCCGTCGCCCGCGCCGCCGAGGGCCGGGTCGCGGCGCACGCCGCCGAGTCGCTCGGCGCGATCCGGCTGGTCAAGACGTTCGCCGGCGAGGACCGCTCACAGGCGCGGTTCCGCGGGTACGGCCGGGAGCGGATGGTGGCCGGTCTGGCCCGGGTCGACCACGCCGCCCGGTTGCCCGCCGTCGTCGAGGTGCTGGTGCACGCCGGACGCGCGGTGGTGCTGCTCGCCGGCTCGCTGCGGGTGCTGGACGGGTCGATGGACCTCGGTGTGCTGCTGGTGTTCCTCACCTACAACGAGCGGCTCTACCAGCCCGTGCGCCAGCTCGCGAAGCTGCAGACGACGATCAGCAAGGGACAGGCTTCGGCGGACCGGGTGTGCGAGGTGCTCGACACCGCACCCGAGATCGTCGACGCGCCCGGCGCCCGGCCGCTGCCCCCGCTGCGCGGGCACGTCGAGCTGCGTGACGTCCGGTTCGGCTACGACCCGGCACGACCGGTGCTGGACGGCGTCTCGATCGTCGCCCGGCCCGGCGAGACGGTCGCGCTCGCCGGACCGACCGGCGCCGGGAAGTCGACGATCGGCGGGCTGCTGCTGCGGCTGCACGACGTCCAGTCCGGCGCGGTCCTGCTCGACGGGCACGACGTCCGCGCCGTCACCGTCCGCTCGCTGCGCGACCAGGTGTCGGTCGTCCCGCAGGAACCGGTGCTGATGGCCGGCACCATCCTGGACAACATCGGCTACGGCGCACCGTCGGCGTCCCGCGCGCAGCTGGTCGCGGCCGCCCGGGCCGCGCACGTCGACGAGTTCGTCGAGCGCCTCCCGGACGGCTGGGACACCGTGCTCACCGAACGCGGGTCCACCCTGTCCGGCGGGCAGCGGCAGCGGATCGCGATCGCCCGCGCGCTCGTCCGGGACACCCCGGTCGTGCTGCTCGACGAGCCGACGTCCGGACTGGACGCGGTGTCGGAGTCGCTGGTGATGGCCGGTCTGGAACGGCTGACGGCGGGCCGCACGGTGATCGTCGTCGCGCACCGGCTGTCCACGCTGCAGTCCGCCGACCGGATCCACGTGCTGGACCGGGGCCGGATCGTGCAGTCCGGCACGCACGCCGAGCTGGTCGCCGCCGACGGGCTGTTCCGCGACATGCACCGGCTGCTCACCGACGCCCCGGCGGACCCGCCGGCACCGGGGGACCCCACCGGCCGCCCGGTACCGGGGGACCCGGCCGGCTGCCCGGCACCGGGGGACCCGGCCGGCCGCCCGGCCGCGGTCGACCCGGCGACGGTGTGGCTCACGCCGGGGCGCACTGCGGGCCGGCGGATCGCGTGAACGCGGGCGGGCCCGGCCGCCGGGCCGCCGGGCCGGGCCCGGCGCCGGGAACCGGAGCCGGGGGGGTGTGGCCGGACGGGGGCCGGACCGGCCCCGAGTGTGGCCGGAAGGGGGCCGGACCGTCCCCGGGTGTGGCCGGAGGGGGGCCGGACCGTCCCCGGGTGTGGCCGGACGGGGGCCGGACCGTCCCCGGGTGTGGCCGGAGGGGGGGGCCGGACCGGCGCCGCGTGTGGCCGGAGGGGGGTCGGACCGGCGCCGCGCGTGGTCACCGGGCCGCAACCGTCGCCGTTGTCGGGGGTTCGTGGTTCCCTCGTCGGGGGAACCGGGAGGTGGGCCGTGGTCAGGGTGGACGGGCACTGGCGGAACCGCAGCTGGGTGCGCACGCACTACCGCCATCCGCTCCGGCCGGAGGCCGACCAGACGGTGCTGATCTTCCCGCGGGCCCGGCTGCTGCGGCCCGACCTGTCGGCGCACGGCGGGCCGTTCCCGTCCTCGCCGGTCGGCGGCGCACCCGGCCCGCGGCTGCCGGCGCCCCGGCCGCCCTCCTGAACCGGGCGGGGGCAGGATGGTCGGCGTGCCACGACTGATCGAGACCGCGAGCCGGGTCACCGCCGCCGGGACCCCGCCGAAGACCATCGACGAGTACGTCGGCCGGGTGAACACCGGCACCGACGCGCTGTCGGTCGCGCACATGCGCAGCCCGTCCGGCTGGGCCGAGCCCGGCCAGACCCCCGAGTTCGACGAGTACACCCTCGTCCTGCGCGGGGAGCTGCGCGTCGAGCACACCGGCGGCGAGCTGACCGTCCCCGCCGGCAGCGCCGTGCACACCGCGCCGGGGGAGTGGGTGCGCTACAGCTCGCCCGGCCCCGAGGGCGCCGAGTACGTCGCGGTCTGCCTGCCCGCCTTCGAGATCGGCGCCGCGCACCGGGACGACTGATCCCGGCGGGCCGGTCGACAGCGGACGCCGCGGACGGTAGGTGTGGGGTGTGCTGAACCGGACACTGCTGGGATCCGCGCTGGTCGCCGCGCTCGCGCTGGCCGGCTGCGCGGACCCGCCCGCGGGCGCGGGCGGCCCGGCCGGCGACGGACCGCGCCCGGCCGTCGCCGGGGACCTCACCGGCGGCCACTGGTACCCGGCCGACGGCACCGCGCAGGGCCGCGCGTTCGCCGAGTTCGCCGCGGACGGGAGCTGGACCGGCTCCGACGGCTGCAACGGCCAGAGCGGCACCTGGGCGCTCGACGACGACGGCACCTTCACCGGCACCGCGGGCATGAGCACCCTGATCGGCTGCGAGAACGTCCCGGTCGCGTTCTGGATCGACGAGGCGGTCCGGGCCGGGACCGACGACGGCGACCTGCTCCTGCACGACGCGGCGGGGGAGACGGTCCGGCTGGTCCGCGAGCTGCCCTGACCGGCCGGTGACCGCTCAGCGGGGGATCGGCAGCCAGTCCAGGACGTCCCGGATCCGGGCGTCCCAGTAGGCCCAGTCGTGCTCACCCGGCCCGTCGTGGCCGGTCACGTCGAGCCCGGCGGCGCGGGCGGCCGCGGTGAACCGGACGGACTGGTCGTGCAGCGGGTCCCCGGTGCCCGCGCAGACGAACAGCGGCGGCACCGCGGCCGGGTCCGCCCGCCCGACGAGCGCGAACAGGTCGGCGTCGGTGCCGGTCACCTCCTCGCCGCCGAGGATCCGCTCCCAGATCCGCGGGTCCTCCTCGCGCGGCGGGGACCGCACCAGCTCCGCGACGTCCAGCGCCCCGGACAGCGACGCCGCCGCCCCGAACCGGCCCGGCTCGCGCAGCGCCCAGCCGATCGCGCCGTAGCCGCCCATCGACAGCCCGGCGACGAACGTCCGTGCCGGATCACCGGACACCCGGAAGAACCGGGCGACGAGCTCCGGCAGCTCCGTGCACACCCAGGTCCGGTACCGGCCGCCGTACGCCTGGTCGAGGTAGAAGCTGCGGTGCACCTGCGGCATGACGACGGCCAGCCCCAGCTCGTCGGCGTACCGCTCGATCGCGGTGTAGCGGGTCCAGGCGGTGTCGTCGTCGGACAGCCCGTGCAGCAGGTAGAGCACCGGCGGCGGCGCGTCCAGGTCGCGCACGCCGGCCCCGATCCGGGTGCGGGACGGCTGCGGGAGCAGCACGGTGATCGAGGTGGCCAGCCCGAGCGAGTCGGCGACGACGTCGCAGCGCAGCCGGGCCATCAGCGCACCCCGGCGAGGAAGTCGCGCAGCACCCGGGTCCAGCGGGCCTCGGCGTCGAACAGCGGCCCGTGCCCGGACCCGTCGAACCACTCGGTCCGGACGCTGCCGCCCGCGTCGGCGTAGCGCTCCAGCACGGTCCGGATCTGGGTGACCATCTGCTGCGGCGGGAACTCCTCGGCGCCCGGCCAGCCGGGGATCAGCCCGGCCCGCCCGAGGGTGCCCGCCTCGAGCATCGAGCCGTCGGCGACGATCAGGTCGTCGCTCCCGTGCGTCCACAGCACCGGCGGCTTCGGGTCCAGGCTGACGATCCCGTCCCAGCGCAGGTGCTTGGGCGACAGCGCGTTGAGCACCCCGGAGCCGCCGGGGGCGAAACCGGGCCAGTGCGGCGACGACGCCGCCGAACCCGGGTAGCCGCCGTCGCCGATGGTGGTCAGCAGGATCTCCTCGACCAGCAGGTCCTCCCGCTCCGGGGACAGCCGGAACGACGGCGACCAGTACGTCCGGCGCATCACGTTCCGGATCGAGAACGGGCTGTCGGCCGAGGAGTCGCGCTCGCGCAGCCGTCGTACGAACTCGGGGTTCGCGCCGGCCGCGCCGGAACCGGCACCGTCGGGGTGCACCGGGGTGCCGTCGTCGCGGACGCCGCCGTAGCCGTACGGCCCGACCGGGTCGACCAGCGTCAGCGACGCCGCCGGCCGGGTCAGCGCGAACCGGGCGATCGCGCCGCCGCCGGTGGACCAGCCCACCAGGTGCGGGGGCGCGTCGACGCCGAGGGTGCGCAGCAGGGCGG
Source organism: Pseudonocardia kongjuensis (assembly GCF_039526905.1). NCBI lineage: Bacteria > Bacillati > Actinomycetota > Actinomycetes > Pseudonocardiales > Pseudonocardiaceae > Pseudonocardia > Pseudonocardia kongjuensis. Next base: position 182,873 of record NZ_BAAAJK010000010.1, read on the forward strand.
CGACGTCGTCGGCCCAGTCGTCGAGCCCGCGGGTGGCGTCCAGCGGGGCGGGCTCGCTGCGGCCGAACGAGCGCATGTCCGGCGCGAGCACCCGGAACCCGTCCCCGGCGAGCGCCGGCATCACGTGCTCGTAGAACCGGCCGGTCGAGAGGTTGCCGTGCACCAGGACCAGCGGGGTCCCGTCGGACGGGCCCGCCTCCAGCAGGTGGATCCGGAGCCGGTCGGTCGGTACCTCGCGCGCACGCACGCCGGGCAGCAGGTCCACGCCCGGATCCTCGCGGCGCCCGTGCGGCGCGGTCAAGGACCGCCGCGGAGCCGTTCGCCGCCCGGCACCCGACCGGGGGAGCCGCTCCGCGCGGCGTGCACGCGTCGCCCGTTCCGGGGCCGTTCGTCCGAGTCCGTTACGCCGATCGCGTCCCTCTGCGGCGTGACCGTTGTGGACACGTGGTTGCGGGTGGCAACGTCGCGGCCCGACGTCGGGGGCGGGCGCGAGCCCGGGAGCGGGGGCCACACGTGCGCAGGACGACCGTCAGCAGGCTCGTCACGACGGTGCTCGCCTGCGCGGTCCTGACCGGCGCCGGGGTGCCGGGACGGACCGCCGCGCCCGCCGCGCCTGCTGTGCCCGCCCCGCCTGCTGTGCCCGCCCCGCCTGCTGTGCCCGCCCCGCCCGCCCCGCCCGCCGGGCAGATCGCGTGGGGGCCGTGCCCGTCGCCGCCGCTGCAGCAGGCCGGGGCCGAGTGCGGGTTCCTGCCGGTGCCGCTGGACCACGCCGATCCCGGCGGCGAGCAGATCGAGATCGCGGTGTCCCGGGTGCGCCACACGGTGCCGGACGCGCAGTACCAGGGCGTCATGCTGGTCAACCCGGGCGGCCCCGGCGGGCCCGGCCTCGGGCTGAGCCGGCTCGGCGGCGCCGTCCCGGGCAACGCCGGTGCCGCCTACGACTGGATCGGTTTCGACCCGCGCGGCGTCGGCACCAGCAGGCCGGCGCTGAGCTGCGATCCCGGCTACGGCGGCTACGACCGGCCCGACCACCGCCCGGAGCACGGCGCCGAGGCCGCCTGGCTGCCCCGGACGCAGGCGTACGCCCGGGCCTGCGCCGAGCGCGGCGGCGCGCTGCTGGAGAACCTGCGCACCGAGGACACCGTGCGCGACATGGATCTGCTGCGCGCCGCGCTCGGCGCCGAGCAGATCAACTTCTACGGCTTCTCCTACGGCACGATGCTCGGCCAGGTCTACGCCACGACGTTCCCGGACCGGGTCCGCCGGATGGTGCTCGACGGCGTCGTCGATCCGCGGGCCTGGTGGTACCAGGCGAACCAGAACCAGAACGTCGCGTTCGAGCGCAACATCGGGGTGTTCTTCGACTGGGTCGCGAAGAACGACGCGACCTACGGTCTCGGCGACTCCGGCGACGAGGTGGAGGCGCTCTACTACGAGATCGGTGACCGGCTGCGGGCCGAGCCGGCGGGCGGGCTGATCGGCTCGGCGGAGTGGACCGACATCTTCCTCAGCGCCGGGTACAACGTCGGCGCCTACACACGGGTCGCCGACGCCTTCGTGGCCGGCACCCGGGGCGACGCCGCCACCCTGAAACAGGCCTACGACCAGGCCGGGTCACCGACCGACGACAACAACTACGCCGTCTACCTCGCCACCCAGTGCACCGACGCCCCGTTCCCGCAGGACTGGGCGACCTGGAAGGCCGACAACACCGAGACCGACGCCGTCGCACCCTTCGAGACCTGGGGCAACGCCTGGTACAACGCGCCCTGCCTGGACTGGCCGGTGCCGCCGGGCCCGGCGCCGGAGGTGCGCGGCACCCTCGCCGAGGGGCCGCTGCTGATCTCCGAGACCTACGACGGCGCCACCCCCTACGAGGGCGCGCTGCAGGCCCGCCGGACGTTCCCCGGATCGTCGCTGGTCGAGGGGCTCGGCGGGCACACGCACTCGGCGTCGCTGTCCGGGGTGTCCTGTGTCGACGACGCGGTCGCCGCCTACCTCGCCACCGGCGCTCTGCCGGAGCGGACCGGCGGCGACGGGTCCGACCTGCAGTTGCCCCGCGGTGCCGCCGCCGGACCCGGTCGCCCCCGCCGCGCCGCCCGGGAGCTGACCGCCCCGGCTCCGCGCGCCTCGCTCCGGCCTGGCTCGCTCCGGCCTGGCTCGCTCCGGCCTGGCTCGCTCCGGCCTGGCCTGCTCCGGCCTGGCCTGCTCCGGCCTGGCCTGCTCCGGCCTGGCCTGCTCCGGCCTGGCCTGCTCCGCGCCGGCTCCGCGCGCCGAGATGCAGCTCACGGGGCGCTCGGCGGGCGATGACAGCGCTGAGCTGCATCTCGGCGCGCGGAGCCGCTGCGGGCACCGCATGCTGGGACGATGCCGGTGGGCGGGATCGGTCTCGGTGGGCTCGATCCCGTGGCGGACGTCCTGGTGCCGCTCGGGCTGCTGCTCACCGTGGTGACCACGGTCGGCACCGTGCACCGGCTCAAGGGCAAACCGTGGCTGGCGCTGCTCGCCCCGCTGTCGGTGGTGTCGGTGATCGGGATCGCCGGGATCGCCCGGGTCGCGCGACCGGACTCGCCGTGGGCCCGCTGGCGCTACTCGCCCGACCGGATGGGACAGGCCCGGATCCGGTTCGGCCCGGGCGGCGCCGGCCCGGAGCCCCGGTGGGATCCACCCGCCACCGCCGGATTCGTGACGGTGCTGGCCGGGGTGGTCGCGGGCGTCCCGGCCGGTGCGGTGACGTCGTTGGCGGGCGGGGTGATCGTGGTGCACGCGCTGCTCGCGTCGGTGGGCCGGACGGCGTCCCTGCGGGTGTGCCGGTGGACGGTCGGCGGCGCCGCGGCCGGGCAGGCGGTGGCCGTCGCGCTCCTGCTGCCGGGCCTCGGCACGCTCCCGGGGATGGTGACGACGACGGTGACCGGGGCCGGGTTGGCGTTGCTGCGACCGCGGGCCGGCCCGGGGGTCGATGCCCTCGATCCCGGCGAACCGCTCACCCGGTGAGCCGTGCGCCCGCCCGGCCGGCGCCGTCCCGGGTCAGATCGCCGATCGGTGCCAGGTGTGGGGGCCACCGGGGTCGTCGAGCCACACCCGGTGACGGTCGGGGGTGACCGAGTTCCCGAGGCGGGTCCGGTGCGGGGAGCCGGCCGCGACCCACTCGTCGTGTGCGTCCTCGATCAGATCTCACAGACGCTGGGGTCCCGCCTGCTCGACCTGCTCGGTGGCGGGATCGCGGTAGGCCCACGACCCGTCGGAGTGCAGGAGCCATTGCACCGTTCCGCTGTCCCGGTGCAGCGTGACGCGGGTGATGCCGGGATGGCGCAGTCCGGCGAGTACGGCCCAGCCGGGGGCGGGATCGGGGACCGACCCGGTGCGGCGCACCTTCCGTCTGTGCCCGTCCGGCTGGTGGCAGCCGCTCGGAGCAGCACGTCGACCGGGAGCGGCACCTCGGTCCGGGATTCGAGCATGCCGGCCATGAGGCTCGGCTGCGAGCTCGACGAGGTCACGGTCCCGGTGACCGGCCCGTGGGCTCAGGTGTGCCCCCAGCGTGTCCCGTCGGAGTCGAGCTGCGTCGTGATCGGCTCGTCGGCATGGGCGAGATCGAGCCACCGGGGATCGTCGGCACCGATGGCCCGGTGAGCGCCGCGGTCGGGGGTGAAGGCGAACGCCCGTGGCACGAACAGGTGTCGCGGAACCGTCTCGAACGCCCTCGCGCCATGCCGCACTCCGCAGCCGGCCACCCTCGACCAGAGTGCGGACGAGTTCCTGGCGCCGGTCCCGGGTGGGATCGGAACTCGTCGGTCCGGTTCCCATCGCTGCTCCCCGGTCGGTGTCTCGGCGATCGTGGATGCAACCGGCGCTCCGGTGGCGTCGTCGGGCCGGTGCGCCTGCCCCGGCAGGCGGCGTGATCGTGGAGCACGCCCCGGTGGGCGGTGCCTCGATCCCGGCGAACCGCTCACCCGGTGGCCGTCGGGCGCCCCCGCGCACTGCCTGGGAGACGTAGCCTCCATCGTGGTCGGTTCGCCGGGCAACGACGACGCCGGCAGGTCCACACCCCTGCTCCCGGCGTCGTGAGGTCGATCGGCCTGCCGCATACCCGGCACCGGCTCCACCACCACCCGGCCCGGGCCGTCCGCCCCGTCGGCGTGCCGCCCATGGGCCGTGGTTCGAGCCGATCAGGACAGGTGACAACCGGTGACAGGGCACTGTGGAGGTGGCGTGTCCCGAGCGATCACGGTGACCGGGACCCGCGAGGTCACCTCGGAACCGGACGCCGGTCTCGGGGCGGTCTTCGCGGCCTACCTGCTGCCCTTCACGACGTCGTCGAGCACCGTGCACCTGGGCGGCGCGGCGGGCATCGACACCGCAGCCCTGGACTGGCTGGCAGCCCACACCGGTGCTGCGCTGATCGTCGTCGTCCCGTGCACGGTCGCCGACCAGCCCGAGGTGGCGGCCACGGCCGTCCGGCGGTGGCAACGGCGGGGCAGGCTCGCCGGCGTCGTCGAGCTGGGAGCCCGGCGACCGGGCACCGGTGCCTTCCACGCCCGGAACCGGTGGATGGTGGACCGCAGCGATCTGGTGATCGGTTTCCCCCGGGGCGACGATCCGTCGAGCGGGACCCGGTACACGCTCGGCCACGCCGCCCGTCTCGGGCTGCCCCACCTGGTGGTGCCGGTGTGAGCCCGGGGCACAGGTTCGCGACGGCCGCGTGAGCGGCTGCGGGACACCGCCACCGAGGCGGGTGTCCCGCAGCCTGCCGGCGCGCCCGGCGGCGACGTCGGCTGATCGTGCCGGTGGCGGTGCCCGCGGCAACGCCCGGGCACCGCCACTCCGGCGATCAGCCGCTCGTCTCCCCGGCCGGCGCCGCGGTCCGGTAGTGCCACAGCAGCGCCGTGTACAGCGCCCCGCCCAGCGCGGCCCCGATCACCCAGGCGATCCCGCTGAGCTCGGCGAGCGCCGGGACCCACACCGCGGCGAGCGAGAACGTCCCGGCCAGCCCGATCGCGACGAGCGCCCTGATGTTCCAGCCGTGGCGGTAGTGGTAGCGGGCGTCCGGGTCCATCGTGAACAGCTCGGCGACGCGCACCGAGCGGCGCTGGATGATGTAGTAGTCGGCGATCAGCACGCCGTAGAGCGGCGCGAGCAGCGCGCCCAGCGTGTCGACGAACGTCGGCAGGCCGATCTCGTCGATCATCGCCACCCACAGCCCGCCGATCACGAAGCCGGCCGCCGCGGTGAGCAGCCCGCCGGTGCGGAAGCTGATCCGGCTGGGCGCCAGGTTCGCCAGGTCGTAGGCGGGCGGGATGAAGTTCGCGACCAGGTTGATGCCGATCGTGGCGACCACGAAGGTGACCGCGGCGATGATCGTCAGCACCGGGTTGCCGACCAGCCCGACGATGTCGGCCGGGTTGGTCAGCGGCTCGCCCTGCCCGTTCTGCAGCACGATGAAGGCGCCCGCGGTGATGAACAGGCTGAGGAAGGTGAACAGGGCCAGGCTCACCGGCAGCCCGGTGAAGTTCCCGATCCGCATCGACCGCTCGTCGCGGGCGAACCGGGCGAAGTCGCCGTAGTTCACGACGACCGCCGAGAAGTAGGCGATCATCGTGCCCATCACCCCGACGAACGCGCCGACCGCGGCCCAGCCCTGCACCTCGGTGTTGTCGAAGATCGCGCCGACGGCCGGGAGCAGCTGGTCGCCCGCCTGTACCCAGATGACCGCGAGCAGCGCGATCATCACGACGTAGACGGCCGGGCCGGCGAAGTTCAGGAAGCGCTCGATCCACACGATGCCGCGGGAGAACAGCGCGATCTGCAGCACGGCGACGAAGGTGTAGGACAGCCAGTCCACCCAGTCCATGCCGAGGAACGTGGCCCGCCCCGGATCGGCCACGAACGCGTTGATCGCCAGCGCGACCGCGGTCGAGGCGAAGTAGGTCTGCGCGCCGTACCAGAAGATCCCGACGACGCCCCGGACCAGCGCGGGGAACCGCGCACCGCGCACACCCATGCTCGCCCGGGCCATCACCGCGTACGGGATCCCGTACCGGACGCTCGGCGTGCCCGACAGGTTGACCAGCAGGTTCACGAACGCGCCGGACAGCACGATGGCGGCGAACACCCACCAGCCGTTGATCCCCGCGGTGATGAACAGGCTGGCGGCCAGCGTGTAGCCGGCCAGGCTCTGCACGTCGTTCGTCCACACGTTGAAGATCGGGAACGGGCCCCAGCGCCGTTGCGCGGCGGGCAGCGGTGCCAGGTCGTCGTTGTGCAGGGTCGGATGCGGGTCGCTGCCGACATCGGAGTGCGTGTTCAGGACGGCGTCCGTCATGGGGGCTCCCGGGCCGGGTGTTTCGGACAACCGTGAAGCTATGGCTTAAAACGCCTGGTGTGGTTGCCGCCGGGTTAACCCTCTCGGAGGTCGACGGTGGCCCAGATGGCCACCGCGACCTCGCCGGTGCCGTTCTCCACCCGGTGCGGCCGCCCGGCCGGGAACGAGATGGTGCCGCCGGCCGGGACCTCGACGGCGCCGTCGGGGAACCGGAAGGTGAGCCGGCCGCGGACGATGCAGCCGGTGTCGTGGCCGTGGTGGGTGAGCATCTCGCCGTCCGGCGCGGACGACGAGCCGGGCGGGTAGGTCGACTCGAACAGGTCCAGCCCGGGCAGCGCGACCGGGGTGAGCCTGCGGTAGGTCACGCCGTCGCCGAGCTGTGCGTCCGCCGAGGGGAGGGCGACCTGCACGCCCGGCAGCGGCTGCGAGGTCTCGGCGCCCCCGGCGTCGTCCGAGCAGGACGGGCGGCGGGTGAACACGGCGTCGTCGAGTGCCGCCGACACCGGCACCCCGAGCGCGCCGACGATGTCGATCAGCCGCTTGACCGACGGCTGCCGGGTGCCGACCTCGATCTGGGACAGCGCGCTCGCCGAGATCCCGATCTCCCGGGCCACCGAGGTCAGGGAGCGGCCCGCGCCGGTGCGCAACGCGCGCAGGCGCGGGCCGACGGCCTCCGGGAGCGAGGTCTGCAGGGTCCGGGGACTCTCGGTCACGGGCCCCAGCATGCCCGCTCAGGCGAAGTGCACGTACTCGTACTCGAAGGGCTTGCCGTTGATCCCGTTCGACGGCGGCGCGATCCAGCCGGCGATCTTGCCCGGCTCGTAGACCGGCCGCATCAGGTTCTGCACGTGCGTGCGGTCCGCGTCCGAGGGCAGCCAGTCGTCCTTGCGGGCCGCCCAGGCGTCCGCGCCGACGACGTCGCCCTTCGGCGTCACGTGGTGCCCGGAGAACAGCCCGACCTCCCGGTTGAACCCGACGTGCGGCAGGTGGACCCGGTCGTCGAACCCGTTCTTCTCGAGGATCTTGTTCCAGCGCTTGATCCCGGACTGGCAGTCCTTCACGTACTCGTTGCGCAGGTCCAGGTTCAGCGCCAGCAGGGCAGGCACCTCGTCGGTGACGATCCCGCCGTCGCGGACCTGCTCCATGCCGTAGCCGTCCTCGGTGAGGACGTGGTCGTCGCGGCGGCGCTCCTCCTGCCAGCGGCCCTTGAGCCCGGCGGTGAAGTAGTTCGCGGCGTTCGTGGACTGCTCGGAGCCGAACAGGTCCAGCGACACCGAGTAGTGGAAGTTGACGTACTTCTGGATCACGTCCAGCGGGACGCCGCCGTGCGGGGCGATGTCGGCGGTGTCGTGCTCGCGCATCAGCTCGCAGGTCCGCTGGACGACGCGGTCGATGCCGGTGGTGCCCACGAACATGTGGTGGGCCTCCTCCTTGAGCATGAACTCACACGTCCGCGACAGCGGATCGAAGGCGGACTCCTTCAGCGTGCCGAGCTGGTACTTGCCGTCCCGGTCGGTGAAGTAGGTGAACATGTAGAACGACAGCCAGTCCGGCGTCTCCTCGTTGAACGCGCCGAGGATCCGCGGCGAGTCGAGATCGCCGGAGTTGCGCTGCAGCAGCGCCTCGGCCTCCTCGCGGCCGTTGCGGCCGAAGTAGGCGTGCAGCAGGTAGACCATCGCCCAGAGGTGCCTGCCCTCCTCGACGTTGACCTGGAACAGGTTGCGCAGGTCGTAGAGCGACGGTGCGGTCTCGCCGAGTCGGCGCTGCTGCTCGACCGAGGCGGGCTCGGTGTCGCCCTGGATGACGATCAGGCGCTGCAGGTCGGCCCGGTACTCGCCGGGGACCTGCTGCCAGACCGGCTCGCCGCGGTTCTCGCCGAACGCGATCCGGCGGTCGTCGCCCCGCTCGGCGAGGAACACGCCCCAGCGGTACTCCTCCATCGCGACGTGGCCGAACTGCGCCCAGCCCTCCTTGCCGACGTCGACGGCGGTGCGCAGGTAGACGTCCTGGGTCGGGACGGCCGGGCCCATCGTCTTCCACCAGTTGATGAAGTTCGGCTGCCAGGACTCGAGCGCGCGCTGCAGCTTGCGGTCGCCGGCCAGGTCGACGTTGTTCGGGATCTTCTCGCTGTAGTCGATGGACCCTGTGCTCACTGTGCTCACACCCGCTTGCGGTCGAAGTCGGCCCTGCGGCCCGTCCCGTACTTGCGCAGCGCGCCCTCCTCGCCGGAGGCGTTGGGGCGCACGAAGATCCAGTTCTGCCAGGCGGTGAGCCGGCCGAAGATGCGGCTCTCCATCGTCTCCGGCCCGACGAACCGGTGATTGGCCTCCATCCCGGTCAGCGCGTCCGGGGACAGCGACGCCCGCTCCTCGAGCATGATCCGGACCTCGTCGTCCCAGTCGATGTCGTCCGGTGCGTCGGTGACCAGGCCCAGTTCGAGCGCCTCCCGGGCGTCGATCCGGCGGCCGGTCTCCTGGCGCAGCTTGGCGACGTGGTCGTCGTCGCCGTGGAACCGGGAGCCCAGCCGGGTCACGCCGTTGCCCATCGGGAAGGTCCCGAAGTTCGACGCCGTCAGCATGATCTGGGCCTCGTCCTGCTGCTCGTCGCTGTCCGGGTCGAGCGTCCCGTCGAGCATGTACTGCCGGTCGCAGGCCAGCGCCAGCTCCAGCAGCGCACCGCCGAAGCAGGAGCCGGGCTCGATCAGCGCGATCAGCGACCGGGAGGTGACGTCGAGCCGCTTGAGGGTGCGCTTGAAGTAGTGCCGGATCTCCGAGACCAGCCAGTCCGATCCGGAGTGCTCCTCGATGACCTTCTCGAAGGCCAGCGCGTCCTCGATGTCGCCGCGGGTCCGGATCACCCAGGTGCCCAGCTCCGGCTCGTTGGACCGCAGCCGCAGGATCAGGTCGTCGAGCTGGCGGGTCATCGCCAGCGGCCAGAACTCGGCGCCCAGCTCGCGCACCCGCTCGATCGACGACGGGACGCCGCCGTCCGGGCCGTCCACGGTGATCTCCACCAGGCCGCGGTCGCGGTCGAAGCGGGCCCGGACGTGGGGGTACTCGATCCCGTCGGCGGTCTCGGTGCGCTGCAGCGGCGGCAGCTCGATCCCCTGCTCCGCGGGCAGCCGGGTGGACGCCCGGGCCGCGGCGACGGCCCGCTCGCGGACCGTCTCGTCCCACTTCCGCTTGGGGACGACCTCGTCGACCAGCTTCCACTCGACGGCCTGCCGCCCGCCGAAGCCCTCGGACTTCGTCGCGAACACGTCCGCGCGGTCCTTGCGGACCTTGCGCTTGTCGGTGACCCGGGTGAGCCCGCCGGTGCCGGGCAGCACGCCCAGCAGCGGGACCTCGGGCAGCGCGACGGTGGACGAGTTGTCGTCGATCAGCAGGATGTTCTCGCAGGCCAGCGCCATCTCGTAGCCGCCGCCGGCCGCGGTGCCGTTGACCGCGGCGATCCAGGTCTGGCCGGAGTGCTCGGTCGCGTCCTCGATGCCGTTGCGGGTCTCGTTGGTGAACTTGCAGAAGTTCACCTTCCACGGGTGCGACGAGCCGGCGAGCATCCGGATGTTCGCGCCGGCGCAGAAGTTGCGGTCCTTGGCGCTGGTCAGCACGACCGCCCTGACCTGCGGATGGGTGAACCGCAGCCGCTGGGTGATGTCGTAGAGCTCGATGTCGACGCCGAGATCGTAGGAGTTCATCTTCAGCTCGTAGCCGGGGACGAGGCCGCCGGCCTCGTCGACGTCGAGCTTCACCCAGGCGACCGCCGGGTCCTCGGCGTCGATCTCCAGCCGCCAGTGCCGGTAGTGCGACGGATCCCGGTCGAAGTCGATCGAGGGGCTGTCGGCCGGGGCGTTCGCCTCGGTGGTGGGGCCGGCATCGGTCATGGGACGGGCGCCTCCTCGCGTCGTCGCGGCAACCCAAAGACTACAGGACAGTGACGCCGCGACGAAAGAGTGTGGAGTGTTCGCGTGTTCGCCATCGCGACCCGTGCCCCGGCGATCCGCCGTGGCGACGGCCGGCGGCTGTGACGGTGCCACCCGTGCGCAACCGACACCGACGACACCGATCCGTCCCCGCCCTGCTCCCGCTGCCGGCCGTGCTCGCGGCGCTCGCCGTCCTCGCCGGCTGCGGCGCTGCGGCCGTGCTCCCCGGCGCCACGGCCCGCGACTTCCCGGCGAACCACTGCTCCCTGGTCCCGGAGCAGGAGCTGGCCGGGCTCGGTCTGACCGGCCCGGGCCGGCCCGTCCCGCCGCCCGGGATCGGCTGCAGGTGGGATCCGGCCACGTCCGGGCCGGGTTCGTCGTCCGGGGTGCCGGGACCGGGCGCCACGGCGCCCGTCGTCCTGGTCGGCGCGCCCGAGCCGGGCGACTACCGGAGGATGGTCGAGGTGCTCCGCGGTCAGGACGGGCCGGGCGGGCCGGGCGGGCGGGCGGCGGTGGACGTCGACGTCGCCGGACGTACCGGGGTGCAGCTCGAGCTCGGCGGGGTCGGCTGCTCGGTCGTGGCCGACCTGGATCCCGGCGTCGTCGTCGTGACGACCGGTGCGGGGTGCGACGCCGCCCGCGCGATCGCCGGAGTCGCTGCGGACAACGCCGGCTGACGCTGCCGGGTGGTCAGCGCGCGGCCGACGCCGCGGTGAGCGGCAGCTGCTTGCGGAGCTCGCCGACGTCGTTGCGGACGAAGCCGTGCGCGGCGAGCCACCCGGTGACCGGCTCGGGATCCGGGTGGCCGTCGGGCACCACGTTGTAGATGTAGTTCAGGCCCCGCCGGGCCGCCTCGTGCTCCAGCCGGGACAGCACGAACGAGCCGACCCCGCTGCGCTGCGCGTCCGGCCGGACCAGCACCAGGATCTCGGCGTCGCCCCAGGACTCGTCCAGCCGCCCGTAGGCGACGGTGTCCCCGGCCGCGTCCTGCACCCGCCACCACTCGTCACCGAGCGCGTCCCCCACGGCCGGGGTGCCCAGCCCGAACAGGGCCGGTGACAGTCCCGCCAGCACGGCCGCCTTGCGGTCGTCCCAGCTCGCCGGGGTCTCCGGGATCCACTCCCACACGTCCACTCCGGCCTCCTCGCCGTCGGCTGCACATCCGGTGCCGTCCCGAGTGAACCCGCTCGATCGGGTCCCGCCAAGGGTGCGTCGCGAATAGCGACACCCGGCCCGCCGATCCGGGTCTCCTCAGACCACCGGCTCCGGCTGCGCGGCCAGCCCGGACGCCTGCTCGCGCAGCCGGAACCGCTGGATCTTCCCGGTCGGGGTCTTCGGCAGCTCGTCGACGGCGACGACCATCCGCGGCCGCTTGAACGCCGCCAGGCCCTCCCGGCAGAACGCCACCAGCTCGTCCGCCGACGGGGCGGCCGCGGGATCGCGCGGCACCACGAAGGCGACCGGCTTGTCCAGGCCGTCGGAGTCCGGCACCCCGACGACGACCGCCTCGGCCAGTCCGGGATGCTCCAGCAGCCGGGCCTCCACCTCGCCGGGGGAGACCCAGATGCCGCCCACCTTGAGCACGTCGTCGGCCCGGCCCAGGCAGGTCCACGAGCCGTCGTCGCCGCGCACGTACTGGTCGCCGGTGCGCATCCAGCGGCCCTGGAACACCTGCCGGTTCACCTCGGTGCGGCACCAGTAGCCGGTGCACACCGAGTCACCCGCCACGTAGAGCATGCCCTGCTCACCGGGGCCGTCGATCACGCTGCCGTCCGGCCTGCGCAGCTCGATCTCGTAGCCGGGCACCGGGAACCCGGAGCTGCCCGGCACCACCTCGCCGGGCCGGTTGGAGATGAAGATGTGCAGCGCCTCGGTGGACCCGATGCCGTCGAGCACCTCGAAGCCGTACCGCTCGCCGACGCCGCGGAACATCCGCACCGGCAGCGCCTCGCCCGCCGAGACGCCCAGGCGCACCGTCGCGAACCGCTCCCGTGGCAGGTCGGCGGCGATCAGCGGGCCCCAGAAGCTGGGGACGGCGAAGAACAGCGTCGCCGAGTGCTCGGCGGCCAGCCGGGAGTACCGCTCCGGATCCGGCCGGGACGGCTCCAGCACCGCGCAGGCGCCGACCGACAGCGGGAAGAACATCGAGTTGCCGATGCCGTAGGCGAAGAACAGCTTCGCGACGGACAGGCAGACGTCGCCCGGCCGGATGCCGAGCACCTGCGCGCCGTAGGTCTCGCACACCGAGCGGATGTCGGCGTGCCGGTGCATGGCGCCCTTGGGCTTGCCGGTGGTGCCCGAGGTGTAGAGCCACAGCGCCTGCGACTCCGTCCAGGTCGGGTGGGGCTGCGCCATCGGCCCGCCGGCGGCGACCAGCTCGTCCCAGGTCAGGGACTCGGCCGCGGTGCCGGTCGGGAGGCGGTCCCGGCCGGTGAGCACCACCCGTTCCACGTCGGGTGCGCCGTCGACGGCCTCGGCGAGCGCACCGGCGAACGCGGCGCCACCGATCACCGTGGTCGCCCGCGAGTCCCGGACCAGGACGCCGAGCTCCCGGCCGGTCAGCATCGTCGACGACGGGACGGCGACCGCGCCGCACCACATGGTGGCCAGGATCGCGAGATAGAGCTCCACGTCGTCGGGCATCACCAGCAGCACCCGCTGCTCGGGCCGGACACCGGCCGCGCGCAGCGCGCCGGCCAGTCCGCGGACCCGGTCGGTGAGCTCGGCGTAGGTCAGTGATCCGCCCGGGAAACGGACGGCGGTGCGGTCGCCGTCCCCGGCCGCCACCCGGGCGGCGGTCAGGTGGGCGGCTGCGTTGAACGACGGGAAGGGCTGGTCAGCACGGACGACGTCGGCCATGGTGTGGTGGCTCCTGTGCCGGTTCGGGAGGCTGTGATGCTACACACGTGACGTGTGGCGTCAACGCTTCGTAGACCGTTCCGTTCGGGCGCCCGGATGTGATGAGCTGGCCCGGTGACGGCGTTGTCAGGGCAGGATCTGCCGGCGGGCGCGGCCCGCAACGGGACGCGGACCCCGGTGCCCGTGGTCGGGCTGGACCGCGAGCGCGAGGTGCTCACGGTCGCCCTGGACACCGGCCGGCACGTGGTGCTGGAGGGCCCGCCGGGCACCGGCAAGTCGACCCTGCTGCACGCGATCGCCCGCGGCTCCGGGCGGCGGATGGTGTTCGTCGAGGGCAACGCCGAGCTGACCCCGGCCCGGCTGGTCGGCACCTTCGACCCGGCCCAGGTGCTCACCGAGGGCTACACCCCGGCGGCGTTCGTCGACGGCCCGCTGCTCACCGCGCTGCGCGAGGACGGCCTGCTCTACCTCGAGGAGATGAACCGGGTCCCCGAGGAGACGCTGAACGTGCTGATCACGGTGCTCACCGAGGGTGAGATCAGCGTCCCGCGGTTCGGCACCGTCACCGCCGGTCCCGGCTTCCGGCTGATCGCGGCGATGAACCCGTTCGACGCCGTCGGCACCGCCCGGGTGAGCCAGGCGATCGCCGACCGGATGTGCCGGGTGGTGCTCGGCTACCAGCCCGAGGACGCCGAGCGGCTGATCACGTCCGCGGTCACCGGCCGGCCCGCGTCGGCCGTCGCGCTCGCGGTGACCCTGACCCGGCGCACCCGCGGGCACGCCGACGTCCGGATGGGCTCGTCGGTCCGCGGCGCCATCGATCTCGCGCACGTCCTCACCGGGCTGGCCGAGCTGCGCGGCGAGTCACCGCCCGCCCGGGACACCGCCCGGGACGCCCTGCACGCCGCGCTGTCCGGCCGGATCCGGATCGCCGACGGCGTCGAGCGCACCCCGGAGTCGGTGCTCGACGAGATCCTCGACGACGTCTGGCCGCCGGAATCCGACGCCCCGCCGGAACAGCCGGACCCGGCCGAGGAGACGGACGGTGATCAGGGAAAAGCCGACGGCCCGGCGCCCGCTGACGGCGCGCCGGGCACCCCGTCCGCCGGTCCGCAGCAGCCGGGCCGCAGCCCCCGCCCGCCACGCGGGCCGCGCACCCTGGGCCGCGACCAGCTGGCGTCGCGGCACGAGGGTTTCGCCGAGGTCTCGCCCGGCCTCGGCGAGCTCGACGAGGGCGCGTTCGACGACGCGCTGGCCCGCGACCCGGAGGCGGCAGCCGCGCTGCTCGCCGATCTCGCCGTCGCCACCGACGCGGAGCTGCGGGCCAGGGCCCGGCGGATCGCCGGACGGGTGTTCCTGCGGCTCGGCCGGGTCGGCCCGGCCCGCTCGCGCGGCACCCGGCGGCTCGGCCCGCGCCGCGGCGGGCACGGCGATCTCGATCTCGACCGCACCCTGGACGGCTGGCACCCGGGCGCGGGCCCGCCGCGCCCGGAGGACCTCGTCACCCGGGACTGGACCGCGCACCGACGGGCGATCTGCCTGGTCGTGGACGTGTCCGGCTCGATGCAGGGGGAGGCGGTCGCGCTCGCCGCGGTCGCCGCCGCCGGGGTGGTGCTGGCCTGCACGAACGGCGGCGCCGGCGGCTCCGCGCAGGACCCGGGGGTGCTCGCCTTCGGCTCCGGGGTGCAGACCCTGGCCACCCACGGCGTGCCGCGCCCGGCGCCGGACCTGGTCGCCGAGCTCGTCGCGCTGCGCGGGCACGGCACCACCGACCTGGCCGCCGCGCTGCGCGCCGCGTCCGGGCAGCTGGCCGGCGCGGTCGCCGAGGAACGGACCGTCGTGCTGCTCTCGGACTGCCTGCACACCGCGGGCGACGACCCGCTCGGTGCGCTCGCCGGGATCGACCGGCTGCACGTGCTGCTGCCCGCCCCCGGCGGCCCGGACGCCGACGCACGCCGCGCCGCCGGTGCACTCGCCGCCCGCGGCGGTGGCCTGTGCGTGCCGGTCGCCCGGCTCGGCGAGGTCGGCGCCGCGCTGACCCGCGTCCTGACCTGATCGCGGGCTGCGTAGGCTCGCGCCACGTGGGGACACTGGTCAGCTTCCATGCCCATCCCGACGACGAGTCGATCGGCACCGCGGGCACGCTCGCCAAGGCGGCCGCGCTCGGACACCGGGTGGTGCTCGTCTTCGCGACCCGCGGCGAGCTCGGCGAGCCGGTCCCGGGGGTGCTCGCCGACGGCGAGCAGCTCCCGGTGCGGCGCTCCGCCGAGTGCCACGAGTCGGCCCGGGTGCTCGGCGTGTCGCGCGTCGAGTTCCTCGGCTACGTCGATTCCGGGATGATGGGCGAACCCTCGAACGACGCGCCGTACTGCTTCTGGCAGGCGTCGGTGGAGCACGCCGCCCGGCGGCTCGCGCTGATCCTCGAGGAGGAGGAGGCCGACGTCCTCACCACCTACGACGACAACGGCGGCTACGGACACCCGGACCACATCCAGGTGCACCGGGTGGGCGCCCGCGCGGGCGAGCTGGCCGGGGTGCCGGTCGTCGCGCAGAACACCACGAACCGGGACTGGCTGCTGCGCGGCATGCGGGGCCTGCAGAAGGAGCGCGGCGCCGACTTCGAGCTCCCCGAGATCACCGACGACCCGTCGTTCGGCAAGCCGGAGTCGGAGATCACGCACCGGGTCGAGGCCGTCGAGTACGCCGAGACCAAGCGGGCCTCGATGCGCGCGCACGCCAGCCAGATGGGCCCGGACCACTTCATGCTGACGATGCCCGATCCGGTCTTCGCGATGGGGCTCGGCACCGAGTTCTACATCGTCGCGTCCCCGCCGAACCCGGCGTCCGCCCCGGAGATCTGGACCGAGGTGTTCGAGCCGCTACGCGGCGACTGAGCGGGCGGCGTCGCGGCGCGGGACGAACCGGTCCCAGGCGTCCATCAGGGCGCCGTGCGCCGGCCGCTCGACGAGCCGGGTGAGCAGCCAGCCCAGCACCAGCGCGGTGCCCAGCATCGCCGCCGACTGCAGCGTCGGCCCCACGCCGACGTCCTGCAGCCGCCGCATCAGCACGTAGCCGATCGTCTGGTGCACCAGGTAGACGCCGTAGGAGATGCCGGCCAGCCGGCGCAGCGCGAGCGCGACCGGCGCCGGTGTCCGCGATCCCGGGTTCGGCAACCGGGACACCAGCGCGAGCACCGCGATGCCCGCGCACACCCCGGCGACGGCGACCGGGTCCACCCGCAGCACGCCGTCCGGGCCGGGCGCGAATCCGTGCAGGAACTGGGCCACGCCGCACACGGTGAGCAGAGCAACGGCGTGCGCCGGACCCGTCCGGCGGGTGGACCACAGCCAGATCGCGATGCCCGCGACGAACAGGTGCAGCCGGTGGAACCCGAGCCCGTCGACGACGATCTCGTACCACCGCGGCGGGTCCGGCAGCCCGCCCGGCGCGGCCCGCAGCGGCCACAGCAGCAGCGGCACGAGCACCAGCGCCCACAGCAGCATCCGGAACCGGCGGCCGGCGCCCCAGCGGGTGGTGCTCAGCACGGCCGCCGCGGTGAAGGCCATCAGCTGCAGCGGCAGCGTCCAGTAGGCCGGGTCCAGCCAGGGGAAGCGGGCGTCGTCCCAGTGCCCGAGCATCAGCCAGTTGGTGACGATCTCGCGGGCCGGCGGCTCCGCCCAGCCGTCCGGGCCGAGGAAGCGCAGCGTCAGCCACGCCACCGGCACCACGACCAGGAACGCCGGCAGCAGCCGGGCCACCCGGGCCCACCAGTACCGGCCGGGGGAGTGCCTGCCGAGGGTGGCGCAGGCGAAGTAGGCGGAGACGACCAGCAGCAGGCTGGCGCCGACCTGGTGGTCGAAGGAGAACCGGCGGTCGATCAGCTCCGGATGCAGCACCGGTCCCAGGTGGGTGGCGTGGTAGGTGACGACGAGCAGCACCAGCCCGATCCGCAGCGCGTCCCAGCCGGGCTCGCGGCGGGTGCCGGTGCGCCCGGCGTTCGGAGACGTCACGACCACCCCGACACGGTAGGAAGCCGGCGCGCAGGCCCCTCGGCCGCCCCCGGTCCGCACCCCGTTGCAGCGGGTCACACCGGTCGCGGCGGGTGCGGACCGGGGCGCCGGGGTGCGATCCGGCGCACGGCCGGCGAGGTCGCGGGCACGAACGGGGTGAAATCGGACCCGGCGGTGCGCCCGGGGGGTGTTCGTTCTACCCTCCGTAGAGCACAATCGGCGCGCGCCGTGCGGCCCGTCCGGAGCTCCCCAGTGCCAGCCGCTGTGGATCTCCGGGCCCGGTCGGGCGTCGTCCGCCGGTCGGGAAGTAGAGTCCTCCCGTCCGCGAGGACGTGCTCAGGTCAGGCAAGTGCAGGAGGACCAGGTGACAGCCGTCGAGCCGAAGCCGATCTCGACGCGCCAGTATCCGGCGCGGCGAGAGGGCAAGGGGTCCACGTTCCTCAGGATGCTGAGGACGACCGACCCCAAGGACATCGCGATCCTCTACATGGTCACGTCGTTCGGCTTCTTCGCCGTCGGCGGCGTGATGGCGCTGCTGATCCGCGCCGAGCTCGCGCGTCCGGAGCTGCAGTTCCTCTCGACCGAGCAGTACAACCAGCTGTTCACCATGCACGGCACGATCATGCTGCTGCTGTTCGCGACGCCGATCGTGTTCGGCTTCGCGAACTACATCGTGCCGCTGCAGATCGGCGCGCCGGACGTGGCGTTCCCGCGGCTGAACTCGTTCTCCTACTGGCTGTTCCTGTTCGGCGGCCTGATCGTCGTCTCCGGCTTCCTGACCCCGGGCGGCGCCGCCGACTTCGGCTGGTTCGCCTACACCCCGTTGTCCGACGCGGTCCGCTCGCCGGGCCCCGGCGGTGACCTGTGGATCATGGGCCTGGTGGTGTCCGGCCTGGGCACGATCCTCGGTGGCGTCAACTTCATCACCACGATCGTCTGCATGCGCGCGCCCGGCATGACGATGTTCCGGATGCCGATCTTCACCTGGAACATCTTCATCACGGCGATCCTGATCCTGATCGCGTTCCCGATCCTGACCGCGGCGCTGCTGGGCCTGGCCGCCGACCGGCATCTCGGGGCGAACGTGTTCAACCCGGAGAACGGCGGCGTGGTGCTCTGGCAGCACCTGTTCTGGTTCTTCGGCCATCCCGAGGTCTACATCGTCGCGCTGCCCTTCTTCGGCATCGTCTCCGAGATCTTCCCGGTGTTCTCCCGCAAGCCGATCTTCGGCTACAAGGGCCTGGTCTTCGCGACCATCGCGATCGCGGCGCTGTCGGTCGCGGTGTGGGCGCACCACATGTACGCCACCGGCGCCGTGATGCTGGCGTTCTTCTCCTTCACGACCTTCCTGATCGCCATCCCGACCGGCGTGAAGTTCGTGAACTGGATCGGCACCCTGTGGAAGGGCAAGATCACCTACGAGACACCGATGCTGTTCTCGGTCGGCTTCCTGGTGACGTTCCTGTTCGGCGGCCTGACCGGCATCCTGCTCGCGATGCCGCCGGTGGACTTCCACGTCTCGGACAGCTACTTCGTGGTGGCGCACTTCCACTACGTGCTCTACGGCACGATCGTCTTCGCGACCTTCGGCGGCATCTACTTCTGGTTCCCGAAGATGACCGGCCGGTTCCTCGACGAGACGCTCGGCAAGATCCACTTCTGGCTGACGTTCCTCGGGTTCCACCTGACCTTCCTGGTCCAGCACTGGCTGGGCAACGAGGGCATGCCGCGCCGGTACGCGGACTACCTGCCCTCGGACGGGTTCACCACGTTGAACACGATCTCCTCGATCGGCGCGTTCATCCTGGGCGCCTCGACGCTGCCGTTCGTCTACAACGTGTTCAAGAGCTACCGGTTCGGCCGGATCTGCGACGTCGACGACCCGTGGGGCTTCGGCAACTCGCTGGAGTGGGCGACGTCCTCGCCGCCGCCGCGGCACAACTTCACCGAGCTGCCCCGGATCCGCTCCGAGCGTCCGGCGTTCGACCTGCACTACCCGCACCTGGTCGAGAAGGCGCGCGCCGAGGCGCACGTCGGCAACCGGGCGCACCCGACGGAGGTGCTGGCCAAGGAGGTCGGCAAGGAGTCCTGGCCGGACGACGACCCCAAGTCCAACTGAGGTGACGGGCGGAACCGCCGCCTCCGGTCCGCCCCGGCCCACCGTGCTCGTCACGGTGACCGGGCCGGACCGGCCGGGTGTCAGCTCGGTCCTGTTCGCGGCGCTCACCGCGGCCGGGGTCGAGCTGCTCGACCTGGAGCAGGTCGTGGTGAACGGCAGGCTCACCCTCGGTGCGCTGGTCGTGCCCGAGGGCGACCCGGAGGACCTGCTGGAGTCGGTCGGCGAGGCGATGGACTCGATCGCGATGTCGGTGCACATCGAGATCCAGCGTGACGGCGACGTGACCGCCCGCCCGCCGTCGACGCACGTGGTCACGGTGCTCGGCCGGCCGATCACGGCCCGGGCGTTCGGCGCGATCGCCGCCGAGCTCGCCGCGGTCGGCGCCAACATCGACGCGATCCGCCGGGTCGCCGACTACCCGGTGACCGGGCTGGAGCTGCTGGTCTCCCCGGTGCCCGACGGCGACCCCGACGCCTACCCGCCCGGGACGCTGCGCAAGCGGCTGGTCGGGGTGGCCCGGCAGGCCGGCGTCGACGTCGCGGTGTCCCGGGCCGGATTGGCCCGGCGCAGCAAGCGGCTGATCGTGTTCGACGTCGACTCCACCCTGATCCAGGGCGAGGTCATCGAGATGCTGGCGGCCCGGGCCGGCGCGGACGTCGAGGCGCAGGTCCGGCGGGTCACCGAGGAGGCGATGGCCGGGCAGCTGGACTTCACCGAGTCGCTGACCCGGCGGGTCGCCGTGCTGGAGGGGCTGCCCGCCTCGGTGGTCGACGAGGTCGCCGCCGAGATCGAGCTGACCCCCGGCGCCCGGACGACGATCCGCACGCTGAAGCGGCTCGGCTACCGCTGCGGCGTCGTGTCCGGCGGGTTCACCCAGGTCATCGCCGGTCTTGCGGACGAGCTGAAGCTGGACTTCGTCGCCGCGAACGAGCTGGAGATCGTCGACGGCAGGCTCACCGGCCGGGTGAGCGGCGAGATCGTCGACCGGCCCGGGAAGGCGGTGGCGCTGCGCCGGTTCGCCGAGGCGCACGAGATCCCGGTCGAGCAGACGATCGCGGTCGGCGACGGCGCCAACGACATCGACATGCTCTCCACCGCCGGCCTGGGGATCGCGTTCAACGCCAAGCAGGCGCTGCGCGACATCGCCGACACCTCGGTGTCGGTGCCCTACCTCGACGTCGTGCTGTTCGTGCTGGGCATCACCCGCAACGAGGTGGAGGCCGCGGACGCCGCCGAGGGCGTGCTCCGGCGGGTCCCGATCGCGTGAGCGGCGTGCTCGGCCTGCTGGCCGACCACTACGGCACCGGTGCCCGGCGCCGGGAGATCCCGCCGGAGGCGGACGGGATCGTCCGCGCGATGCCGGTGGTGCTGCGGATCGAGCGCGATCCGCTGCCCGGCCGGACGCCGCTGCTGGAGGCCGCCGCGACGGCCGCGCTCGCGGTCTGCCTGGACCCGCGGTCCCAGGAGGGCGGCGAGTGGCACGACGCGGTGCTGCCGTGGGTGGACGGGCGGATCCGCAAGATCGCCCGGCGGGCCCGCGGCGCGCACTGGCGCGCCGTGCAGGAGCTGCCCGGGGTGACGGTCGGCATCGACGGCGCCGAGGCGCGGGCGCTGCTGCCCGGACCGGTGGACGACGTGCCGAAGGTGGTGTCCCGGCTGCAGATCGGCGGCACCGAGCTGGAGCCCGACGAGCCCGGCCCGGCCCCGGACGGCGCCCCGCTGGTGCTGCTGAACCCGCACGTGGCGATGACCGTCGGGAAGGCCGCGGCCCAGGTCGGGCACGCCACCATGATCCTCGGCGCGGTCCGCGGCTGGCCGGTGGCCGAGCCGGCCGACGTGCCCCGCTGCGCCGTGCGCACCCCCGCCCCCGGCGAGTGGGACCGCCTGCTCGCCGACCTGGCCGGCGGCGCCCCGGAGCTGGTCGCCGTCCGCGACGCCGGCTTCACCGAGGTCGATCCGGGCACCGTCACCTGCCTCGCCCGGTGAGGGGAACACCGGAGTAGCCCGATCATGGCCGGGCAGCACGGGTGTACCGCTCGCCGTCGCCCGGCGGGACGGTGAGCAGAGCAACGGCGGGATCGGGGCCGGCCCAGCCGATGTAGCCGTCCGGGCGGACCAGGTGCGGGACGACGCCGGGGACGGTGAGGGTGCGGACGCCCGGTCCGGGTGCGCGCAGCCGGGTCGCGCGCTCCGGGGTGACGGCCGCCCCGGGGGGTGCGACGAGCACCGGATGCCCGCCGCGCAGCGCCTCGTGGAGCCGGGTGCCGTCCGTCCCGGTGACGTCGGCGGCGCGGGTGCCGACCAGCCGGTGCGCGCCGCGCGGGCGCCGGTAGGCGATCCCGGTCCCGGTGAGCTGCCCGCGGATCCGCCGCCCCGGGCCGGGGAGCGCGAGCAGCGCGGCCACGATCCGGTTGCGCAACGCCCTGGCGATCCGCGGCCGCAGCATCGCGGCCCGGATCAGCCCGCCGCTGGTCCGCAGCACCGTCCGGCCGACCGGGTGCCGCTCGTCGTGGTAGCTGTCGAGCAGCGCGTCCGGTGCGGTCCCGTCCAGCACGGCCGCCAGCTTCCAGCCGAGGTTCGCGGCGTCCTGCAGGCCGGTGTTCATGCCCTGGCCGCCCGCGGGGGAGTGCACGTGCGCGGCGTCCCCGGCGAGGAACACCCGGCCCACCCGGTACCGCTCGACCTGGCGCTCGTCGCTGTGGAACCGGGACATCCAGCGCGGATCGTGCATGCCCCGGTCGGTGCCGAACACCGCGCGGGAGATGCCGGCGACCTCGTCGAGGGTGACCGGCTCGTCGTCCGGGCGCTCGACGCGGCGGTCGCGGGCGATCACCCGGTACCAGCCGTCGCCGTAGGGGACGACGAAGCAGAACCCGTCGGCGTTGCCGTCGGCGGTGAGCACGTCCGGTGGCGGATCGTCCATCCGGACGTCGGCGAGCACCAGCGAGCGGGCCACCGCGCGACCCGGGAAGCCGAGGCCGAGGGCGGCGCGCACGGTGCTGTGGTGACCGTCGGCGCCGACCAGGTAGCGGGCGCGGGTCGCGCCGGTCGCGCCGGTCGCGCCGGTCGGGCCGGTCGGGCCGGTCGGGCTGGTCGGGCTGGTCGGGCTGGTCGGGCCGGTCGGGCTGGTCGGGCCGGTGGGGCCGGTCGGGCCCGTCGCGCCGGCGGTGCCCGGGACCGTGCCGGAGCGGGTCCAGCTGACGGTGACCCCGTCCCCGTGCTGGACCAGGTGCTCGACCCGGATCCCGTGGTGCAGCCGGGCGCCCGCGGCGAGCGCCCGCTCCCGCAGCAGCAGCTCCACCCGGTACTGCGGCACGACCAGCAGGAACGGGAACCGGCTGGGCAGCCCGGTGAGATCGACCGTGGCCCGCCCGAACAGCCGGAACTCGTCGAGCCGGGTGCCGAGGGCGACGAGCCGGTCGGCGAGCCCGCGGGCGTCGAGCTGTTCGAGGGTGCGGGCGTGCACGGCGAACGCCCTGGTGAGCCCGGACGGCTCGGTGCGGCGCTCCAGCACGGCGACCCGGACGCCGGCCTCGGCGAGGTCCCCGGCGAGCAGCAGACCGGTCGGCCCGGCCCCGACGACGACCACGTCGGTCTCCGGTGCGGGGATGTCGAGGGTGCTCATGGCGGGTTCCCTTCTGCCAACAAATGTTTGCCAACGACTGTAGGCGTTGTCGGTGCAGTTGCCAACGCCCGTTGGCATACGATGGCCGCATGGCCTTCACCGACCGCTCCCGGCCGGCCCGCGACGCGATCCTCGCCGCCGCCCGCCGTCGCTTCGCCGACGAGGGCTACGACCGCGCCACGGTCCGCGCGATCGCCGGTGACGCGGGGGTCGACCCGTCGATGGTGATCCGCTACTTCGGCAGCAAGCGCGAGCTGTTCACCGCGGCCGCCGAGTTCGACCTGCGGCTGCCCGACCTGACGTCGGTGCCCCGGGCCGAGGTCGGGCGGGTGCTCGCCGAGCACCTGCTGCTGCGCTGGGGGAGCGACGACGCGCTGGCGATCATGCTGCGCGGCGCGGTCACCGACGACGCGGCCGCCGAGCGCACCCGGGAGATCTTCGCCGGCCAGCTGCTGCCGGTGGTCGCCGCGCTGACCGGGGACCCGGCCGGGGCGCCGGAGCGGGCCGGGCTGGTCGCCACCCAGGCGCTCGGCGCGGTGCTGTGCCGCTACGTGCTGCGGTTGCCGCCGGTCGTCGCGCTGCCGGACGCCGAGCTGATCGGCTGGCTCGGGCCGACCCTGCAGCGCTACCTGGTCGGCGAGCGCTGAGCGCGGGCGGGCAACCGCCGGCCCGGCTCAGGCCGGCCGGCGCCCCGGCCCGGCCGCGTCGACCTCGTCGGCGAGGCCCAGGACGCGGCTGGTCACCAGCTCCGGGAACTCGCCGTTGAGCGCGTGCCCGGCGCCGTCCACGATCTCCACCCGGGCGTCGGGCAGCAGCGCACGGGCGCGGTGCGCGGAGCGGCGGGCGTCGTGGGTGCGGCTGCGCCCGCCGAGCAGTACGAGCACCGGGACCCGCAGTCCGCGCAGCGCGTCGTCGGACGGCAGCGCGGGCGGGGGAGTGACGTTCCGGAACCCGCCCGCCGCGGCCACCGTGAGCCGGCCGATCGGGCCGTCGAACAGCTCGTCGCCGGTGCCGACGATCCAGCGCAGCGCCCGCCGCCGCAGGCGCTCCGGCAGCCCGGGGACGGTGAGCAGGCCCGCCACGACCAGGCCGGGCCGGATCCGGCCGAGCACCTGGGTCGGTTCGATCAGCGACAGCGACCCGATCCGCCCCGGTGCGCGCAGCGCGACCTGCACCGCGAGCCAGGCGCCGACGGACTGGCCGACCAGGTGCGCCGGGCCGGTGCCGAGGGTCTCCAGCAGCTCGTCGAGCCAGGCCGCCTGGTCGTCGGCGGTGCGGATCGGCCGGGTCTGCCGGGACGGGCCGGCGTCGCCCAGCGGCTCGACGGCGTACACGGTCCGCCGCCGGGCCCAGCCGGCCAGGTTCGGCAGCCACAGCGCGGTGGTGCCACCCCGGCCGGGGAGCAGCACCAGCGGCGGGCCCGCCGCGGAGCCGAACCGGTACACCCGCACCGTGCCGAACGCGGTGCGCAGGTCCTCGGTGCCCTCCGGTGCCGGGAGCAGTGCCATGGCCGCGTCGTAGAGCTCGCGGAACCGGGTCTCGGCCTCCGGGCCGGTGAACCGGCCCACGTCGGTCGTCATGCGGGCAGCCTGCCCGGCCGGGCCCCCGCCGCGGACGTGCCGGAGGTCATGATCGGCCTCCGGGCCGCGCCGCCACTCAGACCGTCGCGGTGAGCGTGACCTCGACGTTCCCGCTGGTGGCCTTGGAGTACGGGCACACCTGGTGCGCGGCCTCGACGAGCGCGTCGGCGGCGGACTGCTCCAGCCCGGGCAGGTGCGCGGAGATGTCGGCGGCGACGTGGAAGCTGACGTCGTCGGGCTCGAGCCGGACGGTCGCGGTCACCGACAGGTCGTCCGGGACGGTCTCCTTGCGCGTGCGGGCGGCCAGCCGCAGCGCGCCGTGGAAGCAGGCCGCGTACGCGGCGGCGAACAGCTGCTCCGGGTTGGTCGCCCCGCCCGGGCCGCCCAGCTCGGGCGGCATCCGCAGGTCCTGGTCGATGAAGCCGTCGTCGGAGCGGACGTGCCCGTCCCGGCCGCCGCCGGTGGACGTGGCCTCGGTCGTGTAGGTCGGCATGCGGATCCCCTTGCCCGTCGGAACAACCCAGATCGGTTGTGCACAACTTATCTGAGCGGAGGGGTGCGCGCCGAGCGGGTGCGCGACGTCACTCCCCGCGCAGCCGGCGCAGCGCGCCCTGCACCTTCTCGCTGTCGGTGGTCTCCCAGAACGGCGGCAGCGAGGCCCGCAGGAACCCGCCGTAGCGGGCGGTGGAGATCCGCGGATCCAGGATCGCGACCACGCCGCGGTCGTCGGTGGAGCGAAGCAGCCGCCCGGCGCCCTGGGCGAGCAGCAGCGCCGCGTGCGTCGCCGAGACGGACAGGAAGCCGTTGCCACCGCGCGCGTCGGTGGCCTTCTGCCGGGCCGCGACCAGCGGATCGTCCGGCCGCGGGAACGGGATCCGGTCGATGATCACCAGCGACAGCGACGGGCCCGGCACGTCCACCCCCTGCCACAGCGACAGGGTGCCGAACAGCGAGGTCTCGTCGTCCTCGGCGAACCGCTTGACCAGCAGCATCGTCGAGTCGTCGCCCTGGCAGAGCAGCGGCGTGTCCAGCTTGGGCCGCAGCGCCTCGGTGGCCTGCTTCGCCGCCCGGGTCGAGGAGAACAGGCCGAGCGTGCGGCCGCCCGCGGCGCGGACCAGCGCCTCGATCTCGTCGAGCGTCTGCGGGGCGAGCCCGTCCCGGCCGGGGGCGGGGAGCCGGCGGGCCAGGTAGAGGATGCCGGAGCGGCCGTGCGCGAACGGGGAGCCGACGTCCAGGCCGGTCCAGCGCGGCGCCTCCGGGTCCTGCACCGGGCCGTGCCCCTCCTCGGTGGCCGGCGGGGTGTCGCCGCGCTCCTTCGGCTGCGCGGCCGGCAGGCCCCACTGCCGGGCGAGCGCGTCGAACGAGCCGCCCAGCGCCAGGGTCGCCGAGGTCAGCACGGTGGTCCGGGTGTTGAACAGGCGCTCGCGCAACAGCCCGCCGACCGACAGCGGCGCGACCCGCAGCACCTTGTACCGGCTGCCGTCGGGCCCCTGCTCACCGAGCCACACCACGTCGCGGCGCTTCGCCGGGTCGGCCTCCTTGAACGTGTCGACCAGCCGCACCGCGGTGTCGGACACCTCGTCGAGCAGGGCCAGTGCGAGCTTGCGGGCGGCGGCGCCCTCCGGATCGGCGTCGTCGCCGCGCCGGTTCCCGCCGAGCGACTGCCGGCAGCCCGCCGCGGCCGAGAGGATCGCGTTCAGCGCGCCCGAGACGGGCCCGGGCAGCGCCTCCCAGCGGGCCGGCGGCAGGTCCTCGAGCACCGCGCCGAGGCCCTCGCCCGCCTCGGCGAGCCGGTCGGCCTGCTCCTGGTCGACGAGCCTGCCGCAGCGCCGCGCGGCGGCGGCGACGGTGCCCGCGGTCAGCTCGGCGGTGGCCGCGCCGGTGACCCGGTCGACCAGCTCGTGCGCCTCGTCGACGATCACCACGTCGTGCTCGGGCAGCACCTGGGCCTCGCCCATCGCGTCGATCGCGAGCAGCGCGTGGTTGGTGACGACGATGTCGGCCCGCCCGGCCGCGGCCCGCGCTTTCTCGGCGAAGCAGTCCTCGCCGACCGGGCAGCGGCTCGCCCCGAGGCACTCGCGGGCGGTCACCGACACCTGCCGCCAGGCCGGCTCCGGCACGCCGGGGACCAGCTCGTCGCGGTCGCCGGTCTCGGTGTCCGACGCCCACTCGTGCAGCCGCTTCACGTTCCGGCCCAGCGCGGAGATCGCGAACGCGTCGAACAGCTGGGCCTCCGGGTCCTCGTCGTCCCCCATGTCGCCGTGCAGCTTGTTCAGGCACAGGTAGTTGCGCCGGCCCTTGAGGATCGCGAACGTCGGCTCCCGGCCCAGCACCTTCTTCAGGCTCTTCGCCACCCGCGGCAGGTCCCGGTCGACCAGCTGGCGCTGCAGCGCGATCGTCGCGGTCGACACGACGACGGTGGTGTCCCGGGCCATCGCGTGCCGGATCGCGGGGACCAGGTAGGCCAGCGACTTGCCGGTGCCGGTGCCGGCCTGCACGGCCAGGTGCTCGCCCGAGGACAGCGCGCGGCGCACCGCGTCGGCCATCCGGTCCTGCCCCTCGCGCCGCGCACCGCCGACCGAGGACACGGCCGCCTCCAGCAGCTCGTGCACACCGGGCAGATCGCGGGTCGCCACGGGAGCGGACACGGGAGCGGGCACGGACCGAGGCTACCGAGGCCCACCGACACCCCGGGCCCCGACGGGACACGACGCCCGGGCACGCGCCGTGACAACACCGTGCACCACGTGTGATATCGGACGCCGGTGGCCGGTGAGCGGCGACACAGCGTCACGATGGACGCTGTGACAGCTTCCTTGACCTCTCAGAGCAACGTCGAGCCCGGCGCGTTCCCGGTGCTGATCGAGCACGAGGCCCGCTACGCCGATCTGGACCCGAGCCGCCGGATCGGCCGGGACGCCCTGGTCCGCTGGTTCGAGGACGCCCGGGTCGCCGTCGAGCGCGAGACCTTCGGCGCCGATCTCGTCGCCCGCCTGCAGTCGCGGGTGCGGCTGCTGCTCGCCGCGGTCCGGGTCGAGGTGCTCGCCCCGCTGACCGTCGCCGGGTCGTACCGGATCGGGATCGGCGTCAGCAACGTCGGGACCACCTCGTTCTCCTACCGCTACGCGGTGTTCGCCGGGGACGACCTGGTCGCCACCGGCGAGTCCACCTCGGTGCACACCGACGGGGAGAAGCCGGCGCCGCTGACCGACGAGGTCCGCGCCTCGCTGGAGCCGCTGCGGATCGACGCGCCCGCCTCGGCCCGCCCCGAGCGCGGCGAGGCCCGCCTGGTCCGGGAGAACTACCCGTTCCGCTGGGACGCCCGGGTCCGGTTCACCGACCTGGACACCAACCGGCACGTCAACAACGTCGCGCTGGCCGCCTGGTACCTCGACGGCCTGGCCGAGCTGCACGCCGACGTGCTCGGCTACCCGGTCGGCGGGCCGCTGGACGGGCTGTCGCCGTCGACGCTGTCGGTGCAGTACCTCGACGAGGTCCACTACCCGGGCATCTACCAGCTGCGGGTCGGCGTCGAGGAGATCGGCGAGGACACCGTCCGCTACGTCTGCGGCCTGTTCGACGAGCGCCGCTGCATCGGGCTCGCCGAGGCGGAGGGTTTCCACCACGCCCCCGGCGAGGACGGCGACCCGGTCCGCCTGGCCGAGGCACTCGCCCCGTTCCGCTTCGCCGGCTGATCGACCCCGGGCCCCGCACCGCACAGGTCCGGCCGGCGCCGCACAGGTTCGAGCCTGTGCGGCGAGCCGGCGACCTGTGCGGCTGGGACGGTCAGGGGGGTCAGGGCGATCAGGGGGTGACGACGTGGACGCCGGCGTCGGTCAGGGTGGACAGGGCGGTGCGGGTCGTCTCCGGGGAGACCCCGGCGCAGTGCGCGAGCAGCACCCTGGTCGCCAGCCCGAGCCGGGCCGCGTCGAGCGCGGTCGCGCGGACGCAGTGGTCGGTGGCCAGCCCCACCACGTCCACCTCGGTGACGCCGCGCTCGTCCAGCCAGTCGGCCAGCGGTACCCCGGACTCGTTGTCGCTCGCGCCCTCGAAGCCGGAGTAGGCGCTGGTGTAGGCGCCCTTGTCGAAGACGCACTCGATCGGCGCGACGTCCAGCAGCGGATGGAACGAGGCACCCGGCGTCTGCGCCCGGCAGTGCGGCGGCCAGGAGTCCACGAAGTCCGGGGTGTCGCTGAAGTGCGGGCCCGGGTCGACGTGCACGTCCCGGGTCGCGACGACGTGGTCGTAGCCGCCGTCGCGGGCCAGCGGGCCGATCCCGGCGGCGACCGCGGCGCCGCCGTCGACGGCCAGCGCGCCGCCCTCGCAGAAGTCGTTCTGGACGTCGACGACGATCAGTGCGCGTGCCATGGATGCTCTCAGTGCTCCGTCACGAAGGTGGTGGGGATCGCGGGCTCGCCGCGGGACAGCTTCAGGCCCTCCCACGGTACGGCGACCAGCGCCGTCCGCAGCCGCTCGCGGGCGTCGTCGAGGCCGCCGGCCGCGGCGTCCGGGGTGAGCTCGCCGGAGCGGACCAGCGGCACCGGGAGCTCCCGGTCGTGCGGCCCGGCGGCGGGCGGGCGGCCGTGCGGGAACACGACCTCCTCGACCGCGGTCCCGGTCGGCTTGAACCGGCGCAGCGCCGACTTGCGGCCGCCCCGCGACTCCTTCGACGTCGACCGCTTGCTGACCGGCCGCCCGTCCACCTCGACCAGCTTGTAGACCATCCCCGCGGTCGGCGCCCCGGACCCGGTGACGACCGAGGTCCCCACCCCGTAGGAGTCCACCGGCTCGGCCCGCAGCGAGGCGATCGCGTACTCGTCCAGATCGCCGGACAGCACGATCCGGGTGCCGGTCGCGCCCAGCGCGTCGAGCTGCTCGCGGGCCTGGTGGGCCAGCTCGCCCAGGTCACCGGAGTCGATCCGGACCGCGCCCAGCCCGGTCCCGGCCACCTCGACCGCGTTCGCGATGCCCTTGCGGATGTCGTAGGTGTCGACCAGCAGCGTGGTCCCGGTGCCCAGCGCGGCGACCTGGCTGCGGAACGCGGACTGCTCGTCGTCGTGCAGCAGCACCCAGGCGTGCGCCGCGGTCCCGGCGGTCGGGATGCCGTAGCGCCGGCCGGCGGCCAGGTTCGACGTCGTCGCGAAACCGGCCAGGTAGGCCGCCCGCGCCGCGGCGACGGCCGCCTCCTCGTGGGTGCGCCGCGAGCCCATCTCGATCAGCGGCCGGCCGGCCGACGCGGTCACCATCCGGGCCGCGGCGGATGCGATCGCGCAGTCGTGGTTGTAGATCGACAGGGCGAGGGTCTCCAGGATCACCGCGTCGGCGAAGGTGCCGGTGACGGTCAGCACCGGGGAGCCGGGGAAGTACAGCTCGCCCTCCGGGTAGCCGTCGACGTCGCCGGTGAACCGGTAGTCGCGCAACCAGTCCAGCGTCACCGGGTCCACCACCTGGGCGAGCAGCTCCAGGTCGGCCGGGCCGAACCGGAACCGTTCCAGCGCCGCGAGCAGCCGGCCGGTGCCGGCGACGACGCCGTACCGGCGGCCGTCCGGGAGCCGGCGGGCGAACAGCTCGAACACGCAGGCGCGCTCCGCGGTGCCGTCGGCGAGCGCGGCGGCCACCATCGTGAGCTCGTAACGGTCGGTCAGGAGGGCGGTGCTGCCCTCCGGGACGGGGCCGGTCATGGCTGGAGCCTATGCCCGTTGTGTCACCATGGGGCGCATGACCGCGCCGTCCCCGTCGCCCACCGAGCAGGTCTCGCCGGACGTCGACCCGGCTGTCGACGACGCCGCCTCGCCCGACACGCCGTGGCAGGCGATCGTGTGGAACGACCCGGTCAACCTCATGTCGTACGTCACCTACGTGCTGCAGAAGGTGTTCAACTATCCCGAGCCCAAGGCGAACGCACTGATGCTCGACGTGCACCACAAGGGCCGGGCCGCGGTGTCCTCGGGCGACAAGGACACCGTCGAGGGACACGTCGCGCAGCTGCACGCGGCCGGCCTGTGGGCCACCATGCAGCGCACATGACCCCGGCTGTGAGGTACCGCACATGAACGGCTGGAAGCGCAGCGGCCGCGGCGAACGGGTCCGGTACACCTCCGGGTTCTCCGGCGAGGAGGCTGCCGTGCTGCGCGGCCTGTTCCAGGAGGTCCGCCAGATGCTCGCCGGCCGGGCCGCACTCGCGCCCACCGACGAGCTCGCCGAGCTGACCGGGATCCGCACCGGGCCGACCACCCGGCCGACCGACCGGGTGCTGGCCCGGCTGCTGCCCGACTTCACCACCGAGGACTCCGACCTGGCGGGCGGCATGCGGTCGCTGCACGAGCCGGCGCTGATCGAGGCGAAGGACGCGGCGGCGGGGACGGTGCTGGACACGCTGCCCGAGGCGGGCGGCCGGATCGAGCTCACCGCCGGGCAGGCCGACGCCTGGCTGGCCGCGCTGAACGACGTCCGGCTGGCCCTGGGCACCGCGCTCGACGTCAGCGAGGACATGCCCGAGCAGCTGCCCGAGGACGATCCCCGGGCCCAGCACCTCGGCGTCTACCACTGGCTGACCTACGTCCAGGACTCGCTGGTCCGGGTCCGGCTCAAGTCCCTGTAGCGGCCGCCCGGCACGTTCAGTCCCGGGTGACCCGGTCGGTCGGCGGCGCCGCCAGCCCCGGGTTCGCCTCCAGGTACCCGACGAACGCGTCCAGGTCGACCGGCCCGCCCACCAGGTCGGTGCCCGCGGTGAACGCGTCGAACCCGTCGCCGCCCGCGGACAGGAAGTTGTTCACCGCGACCCGGTAGCTCCCGGCGTCGGTCACCGGTGCGCCGTCCAGCTCGATGCCGGTGACCCGGTCGCCGGCGACCGAGTACCGCAGGTTCGACGACGTCTGCAGGACCGTGGGCCCGTCGTCCACCGTGAACTGCTGGTCCAGCACCGCGCGCAGCTGCGCGCCGGTCAGCGTCATCGTCTGCAGGATGTTGCCGAACGGCTGGACGGTGTACGCCTGCCCGTAGGTCACCCGGCCGTCCGGGCCGGGCACCAGGTCGGCGCGGACCCCGCCCGGGTTGGTCAGCGCGAGCTGCGCGCCGTCCCCGCGGGACGCGGCCAGCTGCGCGTCGGCGATCACCGTCCCCAGCGGGGACAGCCCGGACGGGTCCGCGGCCCGGGGGAGCGGCCCGGCGAGCGTCCCGACCGGGCGCTGCGCGAGCGGCTCCGATCCCTGCACCGCGGCGTCGACGATGCCCTGCGCGACCGGGTCCGGCGCGACGTCGCGGGTGACGATCTCGTTGCGCGCGGTGGTCGCCGCCCGGTCGACGTCCCCGTCGCCGGTCAGCGCGAGATCGACCACCGACACCAGCCTGCCGAACGACAGGCCCTGCACGAACGGCCGCGGCGCCCCGGCCGGGTCGGTGACGCTGCACACGTACTGCTCGTGCGAGTGCGCGGAGAACACGGCGTCCACGTCGGCCGAGACGCCGGCCGCGATCGCCGAGCCCGGCCCGCCCGGCTCCAGCGCGCAGCTGCCGGGGCCGCCGCCGGACCCGGTCCCGTCGCCCTGGTGCACCAGCAGCACCTGGGCGTGCACGCCCTGCGCGGTCAGCTCGGCCGACGCGGCGTCCACCGCGGCGATCTCGTCGCCCACCTCGATGTCCCGGATCCCGTCCGGCGAGACCAGGTCCGGGAGCTCGGTGAGGGTGGCGCCGATGACGCCGAGCCGGGTCCCGCCGACGTCGAGCACGACGTGCCCGGGCAGCGCCGGCCGGCCGGCGGTGGTCACGTTCGCCGCCAGCACCGGGAACGACGCGCCGTCGTAGGTGGGGCCGAACCGGCAGCCGTCGTCCGGATGGCAGCCGCCGGCGACCAGCCGCTGCAGCTCGGCCAGGCCCTCGTCGAACTCGTGGTTCCCGGCCGCCGAGGCGGCCACGCCCATCGCGTCCAGCAGCTCGATCGTCGGCTCGTCGCGGAACAGCGCCGAGGCCAGCGGCGACGCGCCGACGTTGTCTCCGGAGGACAGCAGCACGTTCGCCGGCTGCTCGGCCCGCAGCCGCGCCACGTGCGCCGCCAGGAAGGCGGCGCCGCCCGCCTCGATCTCGGCGCCGTCGCCGGTGGTGACCCGCGCCGACGAGCCGGACGGCGGCTCCAGGTTGCCGTGCAGGTCGTTGAACGCGATCACCCGCACGGTCGCCGGTCCGCCGGCCGCCGACCCGATGTCGGCGGCCAGTGCGGCCGTGAGGACCAGCGCGAACACCGCTGCCAGGACGATGCCGGTCCGGCGACCGGAGGAGACGGGCATGACCGGCAGTATCGCGGCGCAACCCCGCGCGCGCCGTGGGCGGCGTCACAACCGGGCGTGACGAGCCGGTGAACGTCGTCTCCCGGGGCCCGGGGACGTGCGGCTCGGTATGCGCGCAACGTATCGTGACCGGCGTGCTGGCCATCCGAGCGGACCTCGTCGACGAGATCGTCGCGCACGCCCGGCGGGACTTCCCGCTGGAGGCGTGCGGCCAGCTCGTCGGCCCCGACTCCGGTGAGCACCCCGAGCGGTACGTCCCGATGACCAACGCCGACGGGATCGAGAGCGACTTCGCGTTCGCCCCGGCCGAGGACATCCGGCTGGAGCGCGCGCTGGACGCCGCGGGCGAGCGCCGCATGCTGGTGGTGCACTCGCACACCCGGGTGCCGCGCCGGCCGCTGACCGACAGCGGGCTGCCCGAGGCGTACCCCTCGGTCAAGGACATCGCGCAGATGGAGTGGACGCCCGACCAGCACTGGCTGATCGTGGCCCTCGCCACCGCCGACGCCCGTCCCGAGATCCGGTCCTTCCACCTCGCCGGCGGTGCCGTCGTCGAGGACGAGCTGGCGGTCGTGGAGTCCTACATGTTCGCCCACACCGGATCCGACGACGTCCCCGACCGGAGCTGATCCACCCTCCCCCCGCACCCGCGCGGGCGAGGTCACGCGGGAATGGCGCCGGACACCGGTTGCGTTGCCGCGTACAGAGCACGACCGAGCAACCGACCAGGAGTGATCACCGAGATGGCCGTCTCCGTCTCCATCCCCACCATCCTTCGCACGCACACCGGCGGTGAGAAGACCGTCGAGGCGAAGGGTGACACCGTCTCCGCGGTCATCGACGACCTGGAGTCGCGGCACAGCGGCATCAAGGACCGTCTGATCACCGACGGCAAGCTGCACCGCTTCGTCAACATCTACGTCGACGACGAGGACGTCCGCTTCGCCGGTGGCCTGGAGGCCCCGGTCACCGAGTCGTCCACGCTCACCATCCTCCCGGCCGTCGCCGGCGGGCGCTGAACAGCAGTCCGGATCCCGGGTGCCGGGCGGTGGACCGCCCGGCACCGGTCCGTGAGGAGGACCTGTGCGTTACGACTCGCTGTTGCAGGCCGTCGGCGACACCCCGCTGGTCGGGCTGCCGTCGCTGTCACCGTCGGCCGAGGTGCGGCTCTGGGCCAAGCTGGAGGACCGCAACCCGACCGGCTCGATCAAGGACCGGCCCGCGCTGGCGATGATCGAGGACGCGGAGAAGCAGGGCCTGCTCACCCCCGGCTGCACCATCCTGGAGCCGACCTCGGGCAACACCGGCATCTCGCTGGCGATGGCCGCGAAGCTCAAGGGCTACGAGCTCATCTGCGTGATGCCGGAGAACACCTCCGAGGAGCGCCGCCAGCTGCTCGCGATGTACGGCGCGCAGATCATCTCCTCGCCGGCGGCAGGCGGCTCCAACCAGGCCGTCGCCGTCGCCAAGCAGCTGGCCGCCGAGCACCCGGACTGGGTGATGCTCTACCAGTACGGCAACCCGGCCAACACCGACGCGCACTACCGCGGCACCGGCCCGGAGATCCTGCGCGACCTGCCCTCGATCACTCACTTCGTGGCCGGGCTGGGCACCACCGGCACCCTGGTCGGGGCCGGCCGGTACCTGCGCGAGCACAAGCCGGACATCCAGATCGTCGCCGCCGAGCCGCGCTACGGCGAGCTCGTCTACGGGCTGCGGAACCTCTCCGAGGGCTTCGTCCCCGAGCTGTACGACGAGACCGTGCTGACCGGCCGGTTCTCGGTCGGCAGCTACGACGCGCTGCGCCGCACCCGCCAGCTCGTCGAGCAGGAGGGCATCTTCGCCGGGATCTCGTCCGGGGCGATCCTGCACGCCGCGCTGGGCGTCGCGAACAAGGCGCTGGATGCGGGCGAGCGGGCCGACATCGTGATCATCATCTGCGACGGCGGCTGGAAGTACCTGTCCACCGGCGCCTACTCGGGGGATCTCGGTTCCGCCGCCCAGGGCATCGACGGGCACCTCTGGGCCTGAGCCCGGTGCGTCCGACGGCAGGAACGCAGCAGGAGCGCCGCCGGAACGCCGGGCCGGAACCGGGCAGGACGGGCGAATCGGGCAGGTCCGCCGGTACCGTCGGGGACATGACCGCATACCCGTCCGGCCGGGCCCCCGCCCGGGTGCTCCCGCCCGAGCCGAAGCGGGCCGCGGGGCTCATGCTGCTGTTCACCGCGGCGCTCTACCTGTTCGAGGCGATCGACGTCGCCTCCGGCCAGACCGTGCAGCTGGCGGGCGCGATCTACCCGCGCGACACGGCGGGGCTCGCCGGGATCCTCACCGCCCCGCTGCTGCACGACGACTGGGCGCACCTGATCGCGAACACGCTGCCGTTCCTGATCTTCGGGTTCCTCGCGATGTCCGGCGGGATCGCCCAGTGGTTCTCGGTCACCGCGACGATCTGGGTGATCAGCGGGCTCGGTGTCTGGCTGGTCTCGCCGGCCCCGGTGATCGGCGCCTCCGGCATCGTGTTCGGCTGGTTCCTGTTCCTGCTGGCCCGCGGCTTCTACGCGCGCAACGGCCGGCAGGTGCTGCTCGCGGTGGTGCTGTTCCTGTTCTGGGGCTCGCTGCTGTGGGGCGTGCTGCCCTCCGATCCGTCGGTGTCCTGGCAGGGCCACCTGTTCGGGGCGATCGGCGGCGTCGTCGCGGCGTCCTGGGTGGCGAAGGCCGACCGGCGGGCCGCCCCTACCCTGAGGGCGTGAGCAGCGCTCGGAACGGCGGCCCGGATCTCGACGCACCGATCGGGATCTTCGACTCCGGGGTCGGCGGGCTCACCGTCGCCCGCTCGGTGATCGACCTGCTGCCCGCCGAGCAGCTCGTCTACGTCGGGGACACCGCGCACAGCCCGTACGGGCCGAAGTCGATCGCGCAGGTCCGCCGGCACGCGCTCGCGATCGGCGACGAGCTCGTCGAGTCCGGGGTGAAGGCGCTGGTCATCGCCTGCAACACGGCCTCGGCGGCCTGCCTGGCCGACTTCCGCGAGCGCTACCCGGTGCCGGTCGTCGAGGTGCTCCGGCCGGCCGTCCGGCGGGCCGTCGCGGCCACCCGCAACGGCCGGGTCGGGGTGATCGGGACGCTGGCGACGATCGCGTCCGGCGCCTACCCGGACGCCTTCGACGCGGCCCCCGACATCGAGGTCACCTCGGTGGCCTGCCCGCGGTTCGTCGACTTCGTCGAGCGCGGCACGACCAGCGGCCGGCAGGTGCTCGGGGTCGCCGAGGGTTACCTGGAGCCGCTGCAGCGCGCCGGGGTGGACACCGTGGTGCTCGGCTGCACGCACTACCCGCTGCTGTCCGGGGTGCTGGAGATCGTGCTCGGCCCGGACGTGACGCTGGTGTCCTCGGCCGACGAGACCGCCCGCACCCTGGTCCGCACCCTGCACGGCCGCGGTCTGCTGCGCGACGGCGCCGACGACGTCGCGCCGCCCGCGCCGCACCGGTTCCTCGCCACCGGCGACCCGGAGCCGTTCCGGCGGCTCGGCCGCCGCTTCCTCGGCCCGGAGATCGGCGCGGTGGTCGGCAGAGCCGGTGCACGGGCCGCCGGACCCTCCGGGGTAACGTCGCGGCCGTGATCGGTGCGCTGGTCCTGGTGATCACGGTGGCCCTCTCGGCCACCGCGTTGTTCGGCCTGGTCACGACGGTGACCAGCAGGCCACCGGGCCGGGTGCACCGGATCGCGGTCGGGGTCTGCGAGGCGCTGATCGTGGCCCAGGCCGCGATCGCGGCCTACCGGGTGCTGGTCGACGGCGTCACCCTCCCCGAGCAGACCACCTTCCTGATCTACCTGGTGGTCGCGGTCTGCGTCATGCCGATCGCGCTGCAGTTCGCCACCGCCGAGCCCAGCCGCTGGGGCGGCGCCGTGATCGCCGCCGGCGCGATCGGCACCCTGGTCGCGGTGCTGCGCCTGCAGGGCCTCTGGATCCCCGGTGCCTGACCGCGGCGAGGTGCGCGCCACCGCGACCGGTCCCGGCCGGGTGCTGATCGCCGTCTACGGGATCTTCGCCCTCGCCGCGACGGCCCGGGCCGGGGTGCAGATCGCCGAACGCTTCGACGAGGCCCCGCTGGCGTACTCGCTGTCCGCGGTGGCCGGCGTCGTCTACATCCTGGCGACCGTCGGGCTGGCCGGCACCGGGCCCGGGTTCCGCAGGCTGGCCTGGTTCGCGGTGGTCTTCGAGATGATCGGGGTGCTGCTCGTCGGCGCGTTCACGCTGCTCGTGCCGAGCGACTTCCCGCAGGAGACGGTCTGGTCGTACTTCGGCATCGGCTACGGCTTCGTGCCGCTGGTGCTGCCCTTCGTCGGGATCTGGTGGCTGCGCCGCACCGCGCGAACGGGTTAGGGTCGCGCATGCGGCTGATCGTGCTCGGGTGCTCCGGCAGCGGCCCCGGTCCCGGGTCCCCGGCGTCCGGCTACCTGGTGGAGGCGGGCGGCACCCGGCTCACCCTCGATCTCGGCAACGGCACCCTCGGCGCGCTGCAGCGCCATCTCGATCCGTGGTCGCTGGACGCGGTCGTCTTCAGCCACCTGCACGCCGACCACTGCTCGGACTTCGCCTCGCTCGTCGTGCACCGCCGCTACCACCCGCGGCCGCCGTTCGACGCCGGCGCGTCGCCGCTGCCCGTGCACGCCCCGGCCGGCGCGCACGACCGGTTCGCCCGCGCCTACGCGCCGACCGCCGACGAGCTCGCCGGGACCGACCTCACCGACGTCTTCACCTTCCACGATCTGGTCGCCGGCGGTGCCCGCACGATCGGCACCGGCGACGACGAGGTGCGGCTGACCGCCGTCCCGGTGGTGCACCCGTGCCCGGCCTTCGCGCTGCGCGTCGAGCACGGCGGGCGGGTCCTCACCTACTCCGGCGACACCGGCGCCTGCCCCGGTCTGGTCGACGCCGCCCGGGACGCCGACCTGCTGCTCTGCGAGGCGAGCTGGCCGCACGGCGCGGCCAACCCGCCCGGGGTGCACCTGTCCGGCCGGGAGGCGGGCGAGCACGCCGCGACGGCCGGTGCGCGCCGGCTCGTCGTCACCCACGTGCCCGCCTGGTACGACCGCGACGAGCTCGCCACCGAGGCGAAGGACGCGTTCGACGGCCCGGTCGAGGTCGCCACGCCGGACGCGGTCTTCGACGTCTGAACCCGCTTCCTACGATGGGCGGGTGACACGAGTAGAGGGCAGAGCGGACGGACGGGCGGACGACGAGCTGCGCCCCGTGACGATCACCCGGGGCTTCCAGAAGCACCCGGCCGGATCGGTGCTGGTGGAGTTCGGTGACACGAAGGTGCTGTGCGCGGCCAGCGTGACCGAGGGCGTGCCGCGGTGGCGGAAGGGATCCGGCCTCGGCTGGGTCACCGCCGAGTACGCGATGCTGCCCTCGTCGACCGACACCCGGTCGTCGCGGGAGTCGGTGAAGGGCCGCGTCGGCGGCCGCACGCACGAGATCTCCCGGCTGGTCGGCCGGTCCCTGCGTGCCTGCATCGACCTGCGCGCGCTCGGCGAGAACACGATCGCGATCGACTGCGACGTGCTGCAGGCCGACGGCGGCACCCGCACCGCCGCGATCACCGGCGCCTACGTGGCGCTCTGCGACGCCGTCACCTGGCTCGGCGAGCACGGCAAGCTGTCCGACCCGAAGCCGATCTCCTGCCAGGTCGCGGCCGTGTCGGTGGGCGTCGTCGACGGCCGGGTCCGGCTCGACCTGCCCTACTCCGAGGACTCGCGGGCCGAGGTCGACACGAACGTCGTCGCCACCGAGACCGGCACGCTGATCGAGGTCCAGGGCACCGGCGAGGGCGCCACCTTCGCCCGCAAGACCCTGGACGCGATGCTCGACTCGGCGCTCGCCGGGATCGAGCAGCTCGCCCGGCTGCAGGTCGAGGTGCTCGCCGAGCCGCACCCGAAGCTGGCGGCGGAGCGGGCGGCCTCCGCGGAGCAGGCCGCGGGCGGGGACGGCGCCGAGTGACCCGCGTCCTGCTCGCGACCCGCAACGCGAAGAAGCTCGTCGAGCTGCGCCGGATCGTCGCCGCGGCCGGGCTGGACGGCATCGAGATCCTCGGCCTCGCCGACGTCGACGAGTTCCCGGAGGCCCCCGAGACCGGCGCGACGTTCGCCGAGAACGCGCTCGCGAAGGCCCGCGACGCCGCCCTCGCCACCGGCCTGCCCGCGATCGCCGACGACTCCGGGATCACCGTCGACGCGCTCAACGGGATGCCGGGGATCTTCTCCGCCCGCTGGGCCGGGAAGCACGGCGACGACGAGGCCAACCTGCGGCTGCTGCTCGCCCAGACCGAGGACGTGCCGGACGAGCGGCGCGGGGCGGCGTTCGTCTGCGCCGCCGCACTGGTCACCCCGGGCGGTGCGGTCGCGCCGGTCACCCCGGGCGGTGCCGCCGCGCCGGTCACCCCGGACGGTGTGGTCGCGCCGGTCACCCCGGACGGTGCCGCCGCGCCGGTCACCCCGGACGGTGCCGGCGCCCCGGGCCGGATCGTCGTGCACGGCACCTGGCGGGGGACCCTGCTGCGGGCCCCGCGCGGGGAGAACGGGTTCGGCTACGACCCGATCTTCGCCCCGGAGGGGGACCGCCGCTCCTCGGCGGAGCTGTCCGCGCAGGAGAAGGACGCCGCGTCGCACCGGGGACTGGCCCTGCGCGCGCTGGTCCCGCACCTGCGGGCCGCGACCTGAGCCGCGGCTCCACCCCTTCTGCCGGGGGCGGGGCGGCCCGCTCACTCCGGGGGCGGCTCCGCCAGCACCCGCTGGGCGATCTTGAACGCCGAATTGGCGGCCGGGACGCCGCAGTAGATCGCGGTCTGCAGCAGGATCTCGACGATCTCGGCGTCGGTGAGCCCGTTGCGCCGGGCGGCGCGCAGGTGCATCTCCAGCTCCGCCCAGTGCCCGTGCGCGATCAGCGCGGTCAGCGTCACCGCGGAGCGCATCCGCCGCTCCAGGCCCGGCCGGGTCCAGATCTCGTTCCACGCGTAGCGGGTGATCAGCTGCTGGAACTCCGCGGTCGTCCCGTCGGTGTTCGCCAGCGCGGCCGCGACGTAGTCGGCGCCGAGCACCTCGCGGCGCACGGCGAGGCCGTCGGGGTCCAGCTCGGAGGGGTCGATCCCGTCGTTCGCAGTGCTCATGATCCCAGCTTCTCACGGTGCGATGACCGGTACGTCCCGTAACGCGAGGCGTGACGCCGGTCGCGCCGACCGTCTGAGTACCGTTCCTCCCGTGCGGTGGTGGCGTCCCCTTCTCGGTTGTCTCGGGCTGGTGCTCGTGGTCAGCCTCGTGGTGATGGTGGCGCGCGCCTACGGGCTGTCCGTGGTGCCGCAGTTCGGCGAGGTGCGCCGGGTCGTCGAGGCGGCCGGCCCCTGGGGGCCGGTGGTGTTCGTGCTGCTCCAGGTGCTGCTCAACGTGCCGCCGTTCCCGCGCACGGTCTTCACCGTGTCCGCGGGCGTGCTGTTCGGCGCGGTCGTCGGCACCGCGCTCGCCATCGTCGCGACGGCGCTGGCCGCGGTCGTCGCGTTCGCGCTGGTCCGGCTCACCGGCGGCGGGATCATCGGGCGCTGGGCCGAGCACCCGCGCGCGCTGTGGGTCCGGCAGCGGCTGGACCACCACGGCACCCTCGCCGTCACCTCGATGCGGCTCATCCCGATGGTGCCGTTCGCGGTGATGAACTACCTGAGCGGGCTGTCGGCGGTGCGGTTCTGGCCGTACCTGGTCGGGACCGTGATCGGGTCCACGCCCAGCACCGTGGCGATCGTCACGCTCGGCGACGCGGTCACCGGGCACGTGCGGCCGTCGCTGCTGCTGGTCTCCGCGCTGTGCGGGGTGGTGGGCCTGGCCGGGGTGGTCCTGGCGGCCCGCCGGCCGATCCCGGAGGAGCCCGCGGGCTGAGTGCCGGCGACGGGAGTCGAACCCGCACTGTCGGCCACCTAAAGACCGTGCCTCTGCCGTTGGGCTACGCCGGCTTCTTCTTCTTCTTCTTCTTCCGTGCACACCACGTGTCGGTGAGCGCGTGGCAGTTCGGGCACAGGATACGGAGGTTCTCCAGCCGGTTGTCGGTGTGGTCGCCGTTGATGTGATCGAGGTGCAGCGGTAGCGGACGACCGCGCCACTCTGCCACCCCGCAGTGCTCGCACCGGGCCGCCTTGAGACCGGCCGAGATCAGCCGGCGGCGCAGATGGCCCGTGCTGCGGTGCGGCGAGTTCCGGACGAGGATCTCCTCGAGCGGCCGTGCCGTCCGCGTCCGCACCGGGCGGCCCTTGGCCCAGCTCCGGCCACGGAAGTGGCTGGTGTCCAGCCCGAGCCGCCGGATGTGCCCGACGACCAGCCGGTGCGTGCCGCCGCTGGGCTGGTAGCCGAGCCCGCGCAGCACCGCCGCGACCGTCTCCGAGCTGAGAACCAGCTCGGCGAGCTGCTCGTCGGTCCACTGATGCCTGCGGCGGGCGGACGCGGCCCCCGGGATGTGCCCGGCATCGGCCCCGACCCGCACGATGTGCGCCCGCAGCCGGTCGTAGCGGCCCGGCCGGATGCCGAGCAGTCGGCACACCTCGCTCAGCCTGCTCGAGGCCGCCACCGCGGCGACGAGCTGCGCGTCGGTCCACCGGCGGGCGCGCGGCATCACGCACCGCCGCGTCCACCGTCGCCCGCGCGGCGGACCGCGGGCATGTCAGACCTTCCAGTCCTTGCGGAGCTTGGCGACGTGGCCGGTGGCCCGGACGTTGTACTTCGCGTCCTCGATCGTGCCGTCCTCGCCGACCAGGAACGTCGAGCGGATCACGCCGGTCACCGTCTTGCCGTACATGGTCTTCTCACCGAACGCGCCCCACGCGGTGAGCACCTCCCGGTCCGGGTCGGACAGCAGCGGGAAGGTGAGCCCCTCCGCGTCCCGGAACTTCGCGAGCTTCGCCGGCTTGTCGGGGGAGATGCCGATGACGTCGATCCCGGCGCCGTCGAGGTCGGCGAGGTTGTCCCGGAAGTCGCAGGCCTCCTTGGTGCAGCCGGGGGTGCTCGCGGCCGGGTAGAAGTAGACGATCACCTTCCGGCCCCGGTGGTCGGAGAGCGAGACGGGCTTGCCGTCGGCGTCGTCGAGGGTGAAGTCGGGGGCGGGGTCGCCCGCCTGCAGCCGGGTACTCATGACGCCAGCCTGCCACCCGGTGGTCGCGGCGCCACGGCGAGTGTGCAGGCTGTGGACAACTCGTTCGTCCAGTGCCGGTTGTGGACCGACGCGGCCCGTCGCGAGCGGGTGCCGGGCACGGTGGCTACGGTGTGGGCCACGCCGCCCGTGCCGAGCCCGACGATCCGGCTCCGGTGCGGTGGCGAGCAGCAGGAGAGTCCCGGGCGCGCACTGTGCGCACCGGCCGAGTCGGAGGAGACGTGGTGGCCCGCGACCCCGAGAACATCCAGCGCGAGATCGAGAAGACCAGGGACGCGCTGGCCGACAGCCTGGACGCGCTGGCGGACCGGGCGAACCCGAAGAACCTGATCGAGGGCGGCCGGGAGCGGATCGCCGAGAAGCTGGCCGACCCGAAGATCAAGTACACGCTGATCGCGGTGGGCACGCTGGTCGGGCTGGCGGTGATCCGGTCGATCCTGCGCTGAGCGGGCCCGCCCGGCTCAGGTGAGGGTGTCCCGGAACTCCAGGGTGGCCGCCCGGTCCGCACCCGCGGCGAGCGGCTTGCGGTAGCGGGCGATCCGCCGGGCCGCCCCGAACCCGACGACGGCGACCAGCTCGTCCCCGCGCAGGTAGCCGACCGTGGTGCCCTTGACGTCGCCGCCGTCGAGGCCGTCGCCGTGCAGCGGCAGCAGCGCGTCGGCGAGGTCCGGCCGCCCGATCAGCTGGATCTTCAGCCCGAACTGGTCGGACCAGAAGTAGGGCACGGTCGGCGGCGGGGGCTCGGCCCCGGTGATGTCCCGGGCGACCACCGCGGCCTGGTCGGCGGC
This sequence comes from Pseudonocardia kongjuensis, assembly GCF_039526905.1. Classification (NCBI taxonomy): domain Bacteria; kingdom Bacillati; phylum Actinomycetota; class Actinomycetes; order Pseudonocardiales; family Pseudonocardiaceae; genus Pseudonocardia; species Pseudonocardia kongjuensis. The sequence continues at coordinate 225,564 of NZ_BAAAJK010000010.1, forward strand.
CGACGTCCAGTGCTCGTGCCGGGCGCGACCACCGAACCGGGGATCGGTCCAGGCGGCGGCGTCGCCGACCGCCCAGACGCCCGGCAGCCCGTCGACCCGGCCGTGCTCGTCGCACGGGATGCCGCCGGTCAGGTCCAGCCCGGTCGGCTCCAGCCAGCCCAGGTCGAGCCGGCCACCGATCCCGACGACGATCTCGTCGGCGGTCAGCACGGAACCGTCGGACAGGGTCGCACCGGTGTCGGTCAGCGACGTCACCGTCACCCCGCAGCGCAGGTCGGCGCCCGCCTCGGAGACGAGCCGTGCGGCGAGCGCACCCACCTCGGTCCCGAGCACCCTGGCCATCGGCACCGGGCCGGTCTCCAGCACGGTCACCGCCAGCCCGCGGTCCAGCGCGGTGCTCGCCACCTCGGCGCCGATGAACCCGGCGCCGACGACCAGCAGCGACGACGCCCGGGTGAGCGCGTCGCGCAGCGCGTCGGACTCCTCGACGCTGCGCAGCACGTGCGCGGACGGCGGCTGGCCGTCGAGGGTGCGCGGTGCGACGCCGACGGCGAGCACGATGGCGTCGGCGTGCAGGGTGCTGCCGTCGTCGAGCTCGATCTCGCCGGGACGCAGCGCGACCGCGGCGCGCCCCAGGTGGGTCCGCACGCCCAGCTCGGCGAGTCCCTCGGCGGCGATCAGGTCGATCCGCGCCCGGTCCCACTCACCGGCCAGGTACTGCTTGGACAGCGGCGGCCGGTCGTAGGGCAGGTGCTCCTCGGCACCGACCAGGCTGATCCGGCCGTCGAACCCGGTCCGGCGCAGGCCCTCCACGGTGCGCAGCCCGGCCAGGCCCGCTCCGACGACCAGTACGTGCTCCGGTCCACTCACCGTGCCCCCTCACGATCGGTGCCGGCACCACTGCCGGCCGTTCCGGATGATCCTCGCCTCCCCGGGCACGGTTCGTGCGGGGGCATTCGTCACAGCAGGGTCGATCACAGCAGGGTCGATCACAGCAGGGTCGATCACAGCAGGGCCGGCGCTCACAGTGTCCGGTCGTCCGGATCGAGCCGGTTCCGCAGCCGGCTGAGGGTCTGCGACAGCAGCCGGGAGACGTGCATCTGGGAGATGCCGACCTCGTCCGCGATCTGGGTCTGGGTCCGGTTCCCGAAGAACCGCAGCATCACGATGGTGCGTTCGCGCGGCGCCAGCTCGGCGAGCAGCGGGCGCAGCGACTCCCGGTAGTCCACCCGGTCGAGCTCGGCGTCGGCGTCGCCGACCAGCTCGCCGACGGTGGCGCTGCCGTCCTCGGAGGACAGCATCTCGTCGAGCGAGGAGCTGCGGTACGCCTCGGCGGCCTCCAGGCCCTGCAGGACCTCGCTGACCGGCAGATCGAGGTGCTCGGCCAGCTCGGACGGCCGCGGGGCGCGGCCGAGCCGCTGGGACAGCTCGGAGACCGCCCCGTTGATCGAGACGTGCATGTCCTTGAGCCGCCGCGGCACCCGCATCGACCAGCTCTGGTCGCGGAAGTGCCTGCGCACCTCGCCGGAGATGGTGGGCACGGCGAACGAGAAGAACTCGCCGCCCTTGCCGGGATCGAACCGGTCGATCGCGTTGATCAGGCCGACGGTCGCGACCTGGACCAGGTCGTCGAGCGGCTCGCCGCGGTGGTTGAACCGGCGCGCGATGTGCTGGGCGACCGGCAGGTAGCCGGTGACCAGCCGGTCCCGCAGGCGCTCGCGGCGCGGGTCGTCGGCGTCCAGGCTCGCGTACTGCTCGAGGAGCGGGGTGAGGTGCGCGTACTCGGGGTCCGCCGTCACAGCCCGGGCCCGGCGAGTTTGTGCAACCGGATGGTGAGGGCCGGGCGGCCCCCGTCCTCCTCACCGGTCTCGATCGCGACCTGGTCGGCGAGTGTCTGCAGCACCCGCCAGCCGAAGCTGTCGGTGGGGAGCTCGGTGGCGCCGCCGGTGACGACCTGTGCGGAGACGTCGATCCGCTCGCCGTGCACGTCGAAGGTGCACCGCAGGGAGGAGCCGGGCGCGGCGAGCCCGACCAGGGTCGCGCACGCCTCGTCGACCGCCATGCGGAGATCGGAGATGGCGTCGAGATCGAAGTCGGCGCGGGCCGCGAGGTCGGATGCGACGGCGCGCACCGTCGGGATCAGCGCAGGCCGGGCGGCCGTCCGGATCTCGACCGTCGGCGCGGTGCCCTGGTCGGCGGGAACGCTCGGGGAGTCCTCCTGGGCCACGCTGGGACGTCCTTTCATCGGCTCGCTGTGCATCGGATCGGTGTGCATCGGGCTCGGTGTGCGTCGGCTCGGTGTCCGTGGACGGGGTGCATGATGGCGCGCCGCGGCGCCGCGTGCAGGGCGGGGGACGGCGGTCACGGCCCGGGGATGCCGGACCGGTCCGGGACGACGGTGAACAGCTGCGCGGAGCCGGTGACCTCGAGCGGGCGGAGCACCGCCCGGCTGGTCGCCACCACGAACAGCCTGCGGTCGTCGCGGGCGGCCTGCCGGGCGGTGTGGATGAGCGCGCCGAGGCCGCTGGAGGCGAGGAAGGTGACCCCTTCCAGATCGATCGCGATCTGCCGGTCGCCGCGGTCGAGGAGGTCGTCGAGCGCGGCACCGAGATGCGGTGCGGTGAGCGTGTCGATCTCACCGGCCACGCTCAGCACGGTGAGGCCGCTGCGGGGCGCGGAGAACGACAGCTCGAGGCCGCCGGGGACGCATCCGGGACTGCCTGCCGGCTCGCCGTCGTCCCTGGACGGCTGTGCCGAGATCGATCCGGGCAGGGGGATCACCTCCAGTCGGTCGCGGTGCGGCATCGACTCGTCGGGGCGCCCCCGCCGTGTTCTCGACGGGGCCTTGCGGACACGGTCACGACCGCCCCCGAGGGGGCGGCTCCGGCGACGATACCGGCCGGTCCCGGCAGGCCGTGCCGGGCGCCTGGCTCTAGGCTCGGCGGGGTGAACCGGTACCCCGACCCCGGCCCGGTCGCCGCCGGCCCGCCGCCCGAGCAGGCCGTCGACCGGGCTGTCGACCAGGCCGTCGCGCTGTCGACCGGGCTCCTCGGCGACCGGTCCGCGACGCCGCCGATGCCGCACGTGCGCGGGGACACCAGGGTCGCCGTGCTGATGATCGACATCAGTGCGCGGCGGGTCGTCTACGCCAACACCACCGCCCTGGAGCTGCCCGGGAACGAGCTGGCGCTGCCGGTCGGCGTCCGGGAGTGGGCCGATGCGGTGCGGCTGACCGACCCGGACGGGCGTCCGCATCCGGCCGGGGACTCCCCGCTGGACCGGATCGCGGCGGGTGAGCAGGTGCCGGGGGAGCCGGTCGCGCTGCACGGCCCGGGTGCCGTGCCCGACCGCGACGGTGCCCCGGTGGACGGCGGCGACGGTGCGACCGCCGCGACCAGCCTGGTCTGGATGACCGGGTTCGCACTGGCCGATCCGGCGACCGGGGCCACCGACACCTACGACGGCGCGCGCAGCCGGGCGCTGGTCGTGCTGCTCCCGCTGGCCGGGCCGGGGGACCTCGACCGGGACCGGATGGAGTTCCTGCGGGACCGCGCCGTGCTCGCCACCGAGATGTCGTTCACCATCTCCGATCCGCAGCGCGAGGACGATCCGCTCGCCTGGGTCAACCCGTCGTTCGAGCGGCTGACCGGGTACCCGCTGGACGAGGTCGTCGGCCGCAACTGCCGGTTCCTGCAGGGGCCGAACACCGACCGCGCCGCGGTGGCCCGGATCTCCCGCGCGCTGCGCGAGCGGCGCCCGATCACCGAGGTGCTGCTGAACTACCGCCGCGACGGCACGGCGTTCTGGAACCAGATCTCGGTGTCGCCGGTGCTGGACGGCGAGGGCAGGCTGGTCAACTTCGTCGGGGTGCAGAGCGACGTCACCGAGCGGGTGATCGTCGAGCAGGAACGCCGGGCCGCGCTCGCCGAGGCCGAGGAGGCCCGCGCCCAGCTCCGCCTGCTCGCCGAGGCCACCACGCAGATGACCTCGGCGTTCGACGTCGGCGACGTCTGTTCCCGGTTCGCCCGGATCGCGGTGCCCGAGGTGGCCGACCTGTGCACGGTGGACCTGCTCGACGCGCCGGACGGCGACAGCCGCCGCCGGCTCGGCGTGGCCGCCCGGGACGTCGCCGACGAGGGCCTGCTGGTGCGCTCCGGGCCGCTGGGCACGACCCTGCTCGAGGAGCCGGCCGCGGCCGCGGTCCGGGCCGGCCGGCCCTACCTGATCGGCGAGCTGCCCGAGCACGGCGGCGACGCCCACCCGGACGACCCGGTGGCGGCCGAGGAGTACGAGCGGCTGCGGCTGCGCAGCGCGATGGTCGTGCCGATGCTCGGCCGCGGACGGGTGCTGGGGCTGGTCACCTTCCACACCCAGTTCCCGTACGGCCGCCGCTACACCCACCGCGACCTGCACCTGGCCTCCGACCTGGCCGGCCGGGCCGGGCTGGCGCTGGACAACGCCCGGCTCTACGAGGTGGAGCGGGCCGCTGCCGCGACCCTGCAGCACAGCCTGCTGCCGGCGCTGCCGGAGGTGCCCGGCCTGCACGTCGCGGCGCGGTACGTGGTCGGCGCGGACGGCAACCAGGTCGGCGGTGACTGGTACGACGTGCTGCCGCTGCCGGACGGCTCGGTGGGCGCCGCCGTCGGCGACGTCGTCGGGCACGATCTGGCCGCCGCGGCGGCGATGGGTCAGCTGCGCGGTGTGCTGCGCTCCTACGCCTGGGGCGGTGACCGGCCGGGCTCGGTGCTGGACCGGTGCGACCAGCTCGTGCAGGGCCTGGACATCGCCGCGATGGCCACCGCGGTGTACGCCCGGCTGGGCCCGGCGGGCCCGGACGGCTCCCGGGAGCTCACCTACGCCAACGCCGGGCATCCGGCGCCGCTGCTGGTCGAGCCGGGCGGGGAGCTCGTCCGGCTGGACGCGCACCACTCACCGATGCTGGGCGCGGTGCCCGAGTTCGGTCACGCCTCCGGGCCGAACCGGGACGAGGCGACGCTCACCTGCGCGGCCGGCTCGCTGCTGGTCTTCTACACCGACGGCCTGACCGACGTCGTCGGCGAGGACGCCGACCACCGGGCCGAGCTGCTGGAGCGGACGGTCGCCGAGCTCGGCCGGGACGCCACGCCGGAGACCGTGGTGGAGCGGGTGCTGGAGACCTGCCGTCCCGACCGGCTGGACGACGACATCGCGCTGCTGGCGATCCGGCTCGACGGCTGCGGCTGACCCGGACGGCCGACCGGCGGTCACGGAGCGCTGAGCACCGCCCGCCGGACGTGTGAGACCGTTCGACCGTCCGGCCGCCGATCACTACCGGTGGCCGTCCGCGGTCACTTTGCGATCGTATGACGCAGTGCGGTGCGGGAGGGTCGCGATCGTCGGCCATCCGCTCGCGGCGCGCGCGCATCCACTCGTCCGGACGGGGGTGTGCCCGGTGCGCCGCAGCGCCCCGTCCGCGGTCTAGTGTCCGGCGAGGGAGCAGCGGGCGGATCCGGAAGGCGCGTGATCGTCGTGGGGCAGGACGTGGCCCGGCCGCGCAGGCTGGTGGCCGTGGCGCTCACCGAGGCCGAGTCCGCCCGGGCCGGCGGCACCCTGGCCGAGCTGTCGGGCAGCGCGGGGGAGACCGACCTGCTGGTGGTGCGGACCGACCCGGCCGGCGGGCAGCGGCTGGTCGAGCCGGCCGACGCCGAGGACTATCCGGGCGACGGCGAGTCGGCCGAGCCGGAGCCGATCACGATGCCGGTCACCCGGGTGCCGTCCGGGAAGGTGCGGCTGCACCGGCTCGGGCTGCGCTGGACCCTGCAGGACGGCGACGAGGAGGATCTCGTCGCCGCGCTGTCCGAGCTGGTCGGCTTCGATCCCGACGAGGACACGTTCTGCGTGGCGCCGGCCGCCACCGGTGCGGTGGCCGATCCGGAGATCGAGGTGGTCCGGCGGGCCGTCCGCCGGGTGGCGCGGGTGTACGGGCTGCCGGTGCTGCCCTACCGGCCGCTGGGCTGGGCCGGGCCGGTGCACGACGACGCCCGCGCGGCCCCCGCGGTGCCCGGGGACTGACCGCCGGGCGGTCGCGGTGCCCGGGGACTGACCGCCGGGCGGTCGCTGTGCCCGGGGACTGACCGCCGGGCGGTCGCTGTGCGGCTGCCGTGCGCGAGGGCTCGGAACGGTGCGCAGGCTCCCGGCCGCGGGACGTGTGCGGTCCGCGAGAGCAGGCCGGTGCGCGCCGGACGGACTCCGGCCGTGGGACGTCTGCGGTGCCCGGGGGAAGGACGGTGCGCGCCGCGCGGGACCCGGCCGGGTGGCGTGTCGCGGTGCCCGGGCTCGCGGTACCCGCTCAGCCCGCGGCGGCGACCAGGCCCGGCGCGTCCGCGGTACGGGCGCTGTCCCGGCGCTCGAGGACCGCGCGCCGCTCGGACTCGCCCAGGCCGCCCCAGACGCCGAACGGCTCCCGGCTCGCCAGCGCGAACCGGCGGCACTCCTGGATCACCGGGCAGCTGCGGCAGACCTGCTTGGCCTGCTCGGTGCGCCGGGACCGCGACGGGTTGCGCTCCCCGTCGGGATGGAAGAAGACCGCGCTGTCCATCCCGCGGCACGCTCCGAGGCGCTGCCACTGCCACTCGTCGTCCATCGGACCGGGAAGCCGGGAAATGTCGCTCACGTGCTCACCTCGTCGTTCGGCACCCGGGGGGCGGCTGCTGTTGCCACCCGGTTCCCTACGGCGCCCCGCGGCAAACGTGCCCGACCCGGGGGTCGGCTTCACGAGAGGGTGTTGCCGACCTTCCGGTCGCGGTGGTGCCATCCGGTTCGGGACCATCGGCCCTGCTCACGGCCCGGTCACCGGACACGGGCACGGCCGCCGGTTGCCTGACGACGACAAAATATGACCTACGTCACACTCCTCAGGAGTTCAGTGCCGCGGGCACGTCGTCGTGGATGTCGAACAGGTGATGCAGCCCGGCGATCCCGATCGGCCGCAGCACCCGTCGTTCGGTGCACGCGATCCGCAGCTCGACCCCGGTCCGGTGGGCCTGCTCGCGCAGCTCGATCAGCGCGGCGAGCCCACTGGTGCCGAGGAACCGCACGCCGTCGAGGGCCAGCACGACCAGCTCGACCGACGGGATCCGGTCGGCGACCGCCGCCCGCAGCTCCGGGGCGGTCAGCATGTCCAGCTCCCCGCTCACGGTGACCACGACGACCCCCTCGGCGGGGGTCGCGGTGCCGATCTCCAGGCCGTCCGCGGGATCGACGTCCGCGGAATCGACGTCCGCGGGATCGACGTCCTCGGGACCGTCGGCCGGCGGCGTCGCGTCGGTCCGGGTCGTCCCACCGGGTGCGCCGTCGGTGTCACCGGGGCCTGGGCGGCGGGGGTCGGTCATTGGCACGACGGTAGGCACCCGGGTGCGGGCGCGCCACTCGGGGGGACTGCGCCGTTCGGGGCTGCCGCGGGCAACGATCGGCCCAGCCGCACCGGGCGCCGCCGGGGTCGCCGTTGGGGTCGCCGTCGGTGCGTGCGGCGGCCCCGGCGCCCCGGCCGTTCAGTCCTCCGGATCCGGTAGCCGGACCTCCGGTCGGACGCCTCCCGGCTCGTCCGCGGGCAGCGCCCCGGCGGGCACCCGCTCGCCGGACGCGTCGGCGTGGTCCGCCCCGCTGGACACCCGGTGACCGGACGCGTCGGCCTGGCCCGCCCCGCCGAGCACCCGGTGACCGGACGCGTCGGCCTGGCCCGCCCCGGCGGGCACCCGGTGAGCGGACGCATCTGCCTGGCCCGCCCCGGCGGGCACCCGGTGACCGGACGCGTCGGCCGCGCCGGTGCCGGCGGATCCGCCCGCGGGGGCGCGGTCCCCGGCCCCCTCGGCCGGGTCGCCGGCGCCGCCGTCGGGCCCCTCCGGCTGCTCCGGTCCGCTCCCCGGTGCCCGCTGCGCGGGCAGCGAGACCACGGGCAGCTCCCCGGTGTCCGGCCCGGTGTCCCCGGCCGGTCCGGTCGCCGACGCCGGATCGCGCAGGGCGTGCGCGGGCGCCGGGCGGGGCCGCGGGGACGCGGTGCCCGGCACGACCGGGACCGGGCCGGTGTCCGCGGGCTGCGCACCCGCTGGCCGCGGCGCGGCGTCCCGCGGGCGGTCCAGCGGCGGCGGCCCGTCGAGCTTGCCGATCTCCGCCCCGAGCAGGGCGTGCACCCGGGCCAGCTCGGCGCGCACGCTGCTGCGCAGCCCGTTGACGTGGGCGTGCATCGACGCCGCCGTGTCGGCGACGAGCTCGCTGTCCCGGCGCGCGGTCGCCCCCGCGGCGCGGGCCCGCTCGACCTCGGCCCGGGCGTCGCCGGTGATCCGCACCGCCTCGGCACGGGCCTCGGCGGCGATCCGCGCGGCCTCGGTGCGAGCCTGCTCGCGCAGCGCCTCGGTCTCGGCGCGGGCGTGCTCGCGGAGCGCCTCGGCCTCGGTCCCGGCCTCCCGGCGGCGCTGGTCCGCCTCGTGCTGGGCCATCCGGAGCACCTTGTCGGCGCGCATCCCGAACGTCTCCGGCGGCGCGGCGCGGACCCGCTCCAGCTCCGCCGCGAGCGCCTCGGCCCGCTGCTCGGCCTCGGCGCGGGCGATCTCGGCCTCGGCCAGCGCGCGCTCGGTGGCGGCCAGCCGGACCCACAGCTCGTCCGGCGCGGGAACGGGGCCGGCGCTGTCGGCGCCGTCGCCACCGCGGGTCAGCACTGCGTCGTCACCGCGCGGCAGCCCGCCGGTCCCGGAGCCGGTGGTGGACCGGGTCCGCTCGTCGTCGCGCACGTCGTCGGCCTCGGTGTCCGGGCCGCCACCCACACCGCGCCCGGCCGCCGGGGTCCCGGCCGCACCGGCGCTGCCGCCCGGACCGGTGCTGCCGGCGGTGCTGTCCGTGCCGTCCGGACCGGCGCTGCCATCGAGGCGGTCGAGGCCGACCGGGCCGGCGGTGCCCTCGAGGCCGTCCGGACCGTCCGGGTCGGCGGTGCCGTTGCGGCCGTCCCGCCCGGCCGTGCCGCTCACGCCGTCCCGGCCGCCGCTCAGGCCGTCCCGCCCGGCCGTGCCGCTCACGCTGTCCCGGCTGCCGCTCAGGCCGTCCCGGCCGGCTGTGCCGCTCAGGCCGTCCCGGCTGCCGCTCACGCCGTCCCGCCCGGCCGTGCCGCTCACGCCGGCCGTGCCGCCGTCCATACCGTCCACGCTGCCGCCGGTCCCTTCCGATGCGGCCCCGGAGTGCCTGCGCCCGAGGAACTCGCTCCACCGGTCCGCCGTGCCGCCCGGGCGCCGCTCGCCGCGCATCCTGCTCACGCTGTCCTCACGGTGCGTCAGTCTCGGTGTCCGGACCGTTGCCGCGCAGCCCCCGTTCGGCGGACGGAGCCGGTCCGGCGGCCGACGGCGGGTGACGCTGTCCGGCAGGCCGACCGGCGATTCCGGACGCCGTCCGCCGGTCCGGACGACGATCCCGGCGGCCGGCCGGGGTCGCCTAGGCTCGGCCCGGTGCAGCCCGTCGACCGATCCTGTGCCCGTACCCGCGCCTGGGTGGACGAGGCGATGCGCCGGGTCCAGGCCGACGCGAACCGGTCCGCCGACACCCACCTGCACGTGCTGGACCTGCCCGCCGACTGGGGCGTGCACGTCTACCTGAAGGACGAGTCGGTGCACCCCACCGGCAGCCTCAAGCACCGGCTGGCGCGGTCGCTGTTCCTCTACGGGCTCGCGTCCGGCTGGATCACCGAGGGGACCACGGTGGTCGAGGCCAGCTCCGGGTCCACCGCGGTGTCCGAGGCGTACTTCGCGCGGCTGCTCGGGCTGCCGTTCGTGGCGGTGATGCCGCGCTCCACCAGCCCGGAGAAGGTCGCGCTGATCGAGCGCGAGGGCGGCCGCTGCCACTTCGTGGAGCACGGCGTGCAGGTCTACGCCGAGGCGGAGCGACTGGCGGCCGAGTCCGGCGGGCACTACCTGGACCAGTTCACCTACGCCGAGCGGGCCACCGACTGGCGCGGCAACAACAACATCGCCGAGGCGATGCTCGGCCAGCTCGCCGAGGAACCGCATCCGGTGCCGGAGTGGATCGTCGTCGGTGCCGGCACCGGCGGGACGTCGGCGACGATCGGCCGCTACCTGCGGTACCGGCGGCTGCCGACCCGGCTGGCCGTCGTCGATCCGGAGAACTCGGCGTTCCTGAACGGCTGGGCGCTCGGCGCCCCGGATCACGCGACCGGCCTGCCGTCCCGGATCGAGGGGATCGGGCGGCCGCGGATGGAACCCAGCTTCGTGCCGTCGGTGATCGACCGGATGTTCCCGGTGCCGGACGCCGCCAGCATCGCCGCCGCCCGGCACCTGCGCGAGCTCACCGGCCGCTGGGTGGGCGGCTCCACCGGCACCAACCTGTGGGGCGTCTACCAGCTGGTGGCCGAGATGGTGCGGGCCGGGCGGCGGGGCAGCGTCGTCACACTGATCTGCGACGGCGGCGAGCGGTACCGGCACAGCTACTTCGACGACGACTGGGTCGCCGCCCAGGGGCTGGATCTCGCCCCGTACACCGCGGCCATGGAGTCGTTCCTGGCCACCGGCCGCTGGGAGCCGCCCGCGGCCGGGTAGCGGCGTTCAGCCCGGCCCGAGCAGCGCCGCGGTCGCCAGCAGCCGCCGCTCCGATCCCGGCCGCCCGACCAGCTGCACGCAGGCCCGGCCCGCGCCGGGGCGCACCGGGGTGACCAGCGAGGGCAGCCCGGCGAGGTTCCACGTGGCCAGCCCGGTCGATCCGGCGCCGGCCGGTCCGGCGGTCGCGGGCAGCAGGGCGGCCTCGGCGCCGGACGCGTCCAGCCAGCCGATCATGCGCTGCCGCCAGGACGCGGGGGTGGCCGGTCGCAGCCCGCCGAGCCGGCGCACCCGGCGGCCCCGGCGCAGCGCGCTGCGGGCCGCCCGCGGCAGCTGCGCCGGATCGAGCTGCAGGTCCTCGACCCGGCGGGCCAGCCCGGCCTGCCTGCGCCGGGCGCCGTGCACCGGCAGCACGGCCCGGTACGGCGGGTCGGCGGCGACCAGGCCGATCCCGGCGGCGTCGAGCAGCCGGATCGCCCCGTGCACCCCGGCCGCGGCCGCCGGATCGGCGAACCGGGTCCGCCCGGTGCGCAGCGAGCAGGCGAGCGAGCCGACCGGCGGGTCCGGGTCGGGAGCCGGGCCGTGGCCGTCGCGGATGGTGGTGAGCGCGTCCAGCACGGTGCGCAGATCGGCCGGGCCTGCGGCGACCAGCGTGGTCTCGGCCAGCCCGGACCAGCGGCGTTCCTCACCGGGCGGCAGCGGGAGCACCCGCCGGCCGGGCTTGAGCGCGGCCAGGCCGTGGGCGGCCGCGGCGGCCCGCAGTGCGCCGTCGCCGTCGATCCCGATCCCGAGCGGCACGGTGCCGTCGGCGACCGCGGCCGCCGTCGCCCGGCCGCCGGGGGAGCCGTCCGGGCCGATCGCGAACGCCGCGGTGCGCGCCCGGCCGGCGATCAGCGCGCCCGCGGCACGCAGCAGGCGGACCGGCTCGTCGCCGCGCCCGGCGATCGAGATGCCCTCCTCCACCGCGACCGCGACACCGGCGAGCGGCAGCGCGAACCGGTCGGCGCGGCGGTCCACGGCGGTGGCCGCCGCCCGCAGCGGCTCGGCGTCGACGGTGAGCAGCGGGGGACCGGGATCGGCCCGGCCGAGCGCGCCGAGCAGTGCGTCGGCGATCCCGGCCGCGGTCCGGCGGCCGGCCCGGACGTCGTCGGCCGTCCGGCCGAGCACGCCGGATGGCGCCGGGTCGGTGCGCAGGCTCATGGTGCGGGCCCGGGTCACGCCGTCCGGAGCGCCTCCGGGACCCCGTCGGCGACGTCGAACAGGGACAGCAGGCTGGTCGCCTCCAGCGCGCGGGTCACGGCGTGCGAACCGCACACCAGCCGCAGCCTGCTGTCGGCGCCCTCGGCCTTCTCCTTGGCCTCGACGAGCGCGGCCAGCCCGGCCGATCCCAGGAACGTCACCTGGGACAGGTCCACGACGAGCAGGCTCGTGGCCGCGATCTGGTCGGTCAGCCGCTCGGTGAGTACGGGTGCGGTCATCGTGTCGATCTCGCCGTGCACGTGGACGACGACGGCGCCGCCCGCGTGCTCGACCACCTCGAAGCGGACGACCTCGCCGACGTCGGGGCCGTGCTCGTCCCCCACCCCGGTGGGCGTCTCACTGCTCATGTGCCTCGTGCTCCCTCGACAGTCGTCGCCGTCGGCGGGCCACCCGCGCTCCGCGGGGCCTCACCGTGAGTGACAACCGGCCGCCGTTGCTTGACGTGCCGTTGGTGCTGTTCAGGTCCCACCCTAGTCAGGACGGCCCTTCACCCTACGGCCGCGGTCGGGGGTCGCACAAACGTTCCGCGCGCCCGGGTGAGTGACGTTCCACCGGCTGCCGGACGGGATGCCAGGGTGGCGTCCATGAGCGCAGAGCAGGCCGCCCGGTTCGCCGTCCGGATCGGGGTACGGAGCTACGAGATGGACGTGAACGGGCACGTCAACCATGCCGTCTACCACCAGTACGCCGAGCACGCCCGGATGGAGCACTTCCGCGCGAGCGGGTTGTCCGAGCACGCACTGGCGGGCCACGGGCTGACCGTCGTCCTGTTGTCGACGACTGTTCACTTCCGCGCCGAGCTGCGCGCCGGGGAGACCGTCGACATCGACTCGGAGATCGCGTTCACCCGGCGGAAGCCGTTCACGATGAGTCACCGGATCCGGCGGGTCGTCGACGGCGCCGGGACCCCGGTGGACCAGCTCGCCGCCGAGGCGGAGTGCACGATGGGCGTGCTGGACCTCGGCACCCGGCGGCTGGTGGCCGATCCGTACGCCCGGTTGAGCGCGGTCGCCACGGACCCGGCGCTGCTGGGCCCCGCGCCGGACTGAGCCCGCGCCGGACTGAGCCCGGGCGGACCGCGCCGGACCGGGCCGGACCGGGCCGGGCTCAGGCCGGGATGACGGGCGGCTGCTCGGCGGCCGACTGCCCCGCGACGACGACCGACGGTGCCCGCCCGATCAGCGGCGGCACCGCACCGCCGGCCCGGCGCACCGCGCGCCGGGAGCGCAGGTAGGCGCGGGGGCCGGTGAGCAGGCCGCGGGTGCGGGTCTGGTCGGCGTCGGTCGGGATGGCGTCGCCCGCGCCGGCCTCGCGGGCCGAGATGTGCCGCAGCCGGGCCAGCGCGGCGGGCAGCCGGCGCAGCGCGACGGCGCGGCCCTGCGGGGACAGTGCGACCTTGGCCAGGAAGCTGCCCAGCCCGACGGCGTAGCCCTCCAGCTGGGCGCGCAGCGCGTCCTGGTCGGGGCGGTGGTGGTGCCACAGGTAGGCGCCGGGCGCGTAGCCCAGGACGTGCCCGGCCAGGATCATCCGGACCAGGAACTCGCAGTCCTCGCCGCCGTGGGTGGGGGTGCCGGGGCCCATCGCCTCGTCGAAGCCGCCGACCGAGCGGGCGGCCGCGGCGCGCACCGCGAGGTTCGCGCCGATGCCGAACAGGCCGGGCGCGAACGGGAAGATCGGCGAGTCGGCGGGCGGGTCGTCGAGGGAGAACCGGCGGGCGGTGAAGCCCTTGTTCCAGGCGAGTGCGACGTCGGCGGCGCGTTCCTCGGCGCTGCCCAGCCGGGCGGCCAGGACCGGGCCGGACACGCAGGCCAGCTCCGGGTCGGCGGCGAACGCGCCGGCCAGCCGGGACGCCCACGCCGGGTCGACCTCGGTGTCGTCGTCGGTGAAGGCGACGATGTCGGTGCGGGCCTCGGCCAGGCCGCGGTTGCGCCCGACCGATGCCCCGCGGCGGGGCTCGCGGACGTAGCGGACCCGCGGCGAGCCGGTCGCCCGGACGGCGTCCCGGGTGAGCTCGTCGTCCGGGTCGTTGTCGACCACGATCACCGACAGCGCCGGGTGGTCGGAGGCGAGCACCGCGGCCAGGCAGCGGGCCAGGGAGGCCGGGCGGTTGCGGGTCGCGATCACCACGGTGACCGGGTCCGCCGCGACCGGCGCCGGGGCGATCCGCTCCGGCGGGCCGAGGGTGATCAGGGCGGCCTCCAGGTCGGCGACCGTGGCGCGGCCGGCGCGCAGCGGCACCGTCACCTGGCCCTGCGGGGTGCCGCCGACGGTGACCAGCAGCCGGGCGGCGTGGAACCCGGGCCCGACCCGCAGGTCGCGCAGCGGCAGCAGCCGGTCGAGCTCGCCCACCCAGGTCGCGGCGTCCGCGGTCGCACAGTTCCCTGACATGCGACACAGTGTCGTCCACCGGCGCTGAGACCACACTGAGAGTGGCCGCCGCTGCACCGATCGGAACGCAGCGTCAGCACCGCCGGCCGGTTCACCGGTTCCGGTGCACACCGCGGTGTCCGTGCTGGTCCGGACCGCGGGCCGGTGATCACCCTCCGGTCAGAGGGGTTGCCCCGGGCCGTTCGGCGCGCCGACGAACGGCCCGGATCACGCGGGGACACGCCGTGCGCCCCGGCGGCTCGGCGTGTCCGGCGCCGGATCGCCGACCCGATCGGGTGATGCCGTCCGTGGATCACGCCGAGGTCGCCGTCGAGCTGCGGTGACGGTGGTCGCGCCGGCCCCGATCGAGTGAACCGGTGTTGTCCGTTTCGGTCGACTTCGGACGCTCCTGACCGGTTCGGCCGGCGATCCGGCGGCTGCGGCCGTTCGCCGGGCGTGCCCGGCGGCCCCCACGGGTAGGTTCGGATCATGGCCGAGTCCCGTCCCACCGCGTCCGTGCTGGTCACCGGCAGCGAACTGCTGACCGGCCTCGTCGCCGACGCGAACGGCCCCTTCGTCTCCCGCGCGCTGGGCGATCTCGGGTTCGAGGTGCGCCGGGTGCTGCTGGTCGGGGACCGGCCCGAGGACCTGCGGTCCGGCCTGGAGTTCGTCGCCGGGGACGATCTCGTCGTCACCACCGGCGGGCTCGGCCCGACCGCCGACGACCTGACCGCCGAGATCGTCGCCGAGTTCTGCGACGCCCCGATGGCGGTCGACACCGCGCTGCAGGAGCGGATCCACGCCAAGGTCGCCGGCTGGGTCGCCCGGACCGGCTGGGCCGGGCCCGCGCTCGACGACTCGATCGCCAAGCAGGCCCGGGTGCCGCGCGGCGCCGCCGTGCTGGAACCGGTCGGCACCGCACCCGGCCTGGCGGTCGCCCGCACCGGCGGGCCACTGGTCGTCGTCCTGCCGGGTCCGCCGCGCGAGCTCACCGGGATGTGGCCCGCCGCACTGGCCTCCCCGCCGGTCGCCGAGCTGCTCGCCCGCACCCCACGGGCGGAGCCGGTGCTGCTGCGCTTCGCCGGGCTGCCCGAGTCCGAGATCGCGGCGACCCTGCGCGAGATCGAGCGCGAGCTGGACACCTCCCGGGTGGAGGTCACGACCTGCCTGCGGCGTTCCGAGCTGGAGGTCGACCTGCACCCGCTGCCCGGCGCCGAGGACACCGCCCGCGAGCTGGCCGGCCGGATCGTGGACGCCCACCGGCACCGGCTGATCAGCGACGACGGGCGCAGCACCGACGAGCTGCTCGCCGGTGCGCTGCTGGACCGCGGCTGGACGGTGGCGACCGGCGAGTCGTGCACCGGCGGGCTGCTGGCCGGGCGGCTGATCGACCGCGCCGGCTCGTCGGCCTACGTCGCGGGCGGCGTGGTCGCCTACTCGAACGAGGCGAAGACCGCGCAGCTCGGCGTCGATCCGGAGCTGATCGCCGCGCACGGCGCGGTGTCACCGGAGGTCGCCCGGGCGCTGGCCGACGGCGCCCGGGAGCGGTTCGGCGCCGACGTCGGGATCGGGATCACCGGCGTCGCCGGGCCCGGCGGCGGGACCGAGGCCAAGCCGGTCGGCTACGTCTGCTTCTGCGTCACCACCGCCGACGGTCAGGTCCTCGCCCGCGACCCGCAGCTGCCCGGCGGGCGGGCCGACGTCCGGGAGCGGTCGGTGGACCTGGCCATGCACCTGCTGCTCCGGGTCACCGGGGTGACCGGGCCGGGCGCGCACCGCTAGACCGGTGGACGCACGCGTGCCCCGCCCGGAGCGGATCCGGACGGGGCACGTGGCAGCGCGGCGAGGCGGGTGTCAGCCCTTCGCGGCGGCGAGGCGCTCGGCGGCGTCCGCCCAGTTGACGACGTTCCACCAGGCCTTGACGTAGTCCGGCTTCACGT